>JAIHTM010000444.1 GCA_022713905.1 Collinsella sp. | reverse complement strand
GGTATATGTATCGGCCGGATTACATCTCATATAAGCCTCCTCCCCGCCTGACACCACACTTTGACCATAGCACCTCGCGCCTAACTCGATATACAGCCCACCATCAAGCCTCTTTTCACATAAAAAATGACCTATAGTTAGATGGTTAGTGACCAAAACTGATATGGATAAAAGGAGCTGGCTTTGAAAAAGATTTTTGTTTCAGTGTTCGCAGCGGCAGTTGCGCTTTCAGCCCTCACCGGCTGCACGCGCACAAGCTATGCCATACACACCAATGACGGTCGCACTATTGTCAGCGACGGCAAACCTAAAGAATCAGACTCAGGCCTGCTTGGCTATACAGACGCGAATGGTGTCAAACAGCAGATCAATAAAACCGACGTTAAAGAAGTCTCCGAAATTCCGCACTGAGCATCTTCTCCGAAAAAGGCCGCTAATGTGGCCTTTTTCTTTACCTGTGGTTCTCCGCCAAAATCCCAGCAAATTGCATCACCAAAGCTAAAAGCTTTCAGGGTTGTCTAAAAAGCACAAGACATAAGAGGAAGTGCGGTATTTTATAATCAAGCCCCCAAGAATTTACCATAACATCCGTTGCCCGCACCGCCTGAGACGCGTTCAGCGCGTTCCTGACGAAACCATGACAAAAACCACAACAAACCACCCCGGAACCCGTCAGAAACGCGCCTGTTAAATTTTAACGGCATGCATGACTATGCACCAGAATGACGCCATGCTCTTTTCACGCAAAAATCATCACCAGACGGGGAAAATCACCAGTGACCAGACAGGAATCCGCCGCCCTCAATATGGCCAAATTTATCCGCTCACAGACACTCCTCCTCCTCGAGCGGCTCGAACAGATGGATCTGGATGAGGCTGCCGGCTGCTGTGAGCACCTGCACGATCAGGCCGAAGCGCTTTACGCCATGCTGAACGCACAGATAGGCGAGGAAAATGCGTGAAAATCGGTGAACGGGTGCGCAATTCAGTGCGCGGCCGTGAGGCGATGGCGGGGTGTCGGGGCGCAGCCCTGACCAGGGTATTTGTGATGCCGGCGCGTGCGCGGTATTACAAATGCACATCCTG
>JAIHTM010000102.1 GCA_022713905.1 Collinsella sp. | reverse complement strand
CATGCTCGCGGCCACCTTGGAGGGGTCGAGCCCCGCGCTCATGGTGTCGACGAACTGCACCGCGTAGGTGTCGTAGGCGGTGAGGCCCGCCGGGACCGTTGCAGAGAGGCGCCAGTACAGGTCGTCGGCGACCGTGGCGTCGGCAGCCTTCTGCCATGCGGCGGCGCTGTCCTCCAACACGTGCTTTTGGACCTTGGGCGTCGCGGCCTTGGGCTTGACGGTGACGGGGCTGCCGCCGACCAGCGCCATAATCGGCGCGGTGCCGGCCTCGTTCTGGTCGATGGCGTCGTCGTCGGCGACGATGAGCCAGTATCCGCAGGGCAGTTCTGCCGCCGTGCCCGCGTTAAGGGGCACGGGCACGGCACCTGCCTTGACAACTGCGCGGGCAATTTTTGCCGCCAGCGTGGTCATCATATACCCGTCGGCATTCATCCATTCGGCAGCCTCTTGCGCCGTCGATGCCGAGTCATCAAGCCCCGCATTATGAAGCACGGGAAGAACGGCATGGCGAACTGCGTCGTTTGCCCACGTCACGTCGGTTGCAACCTTTTGGTCAGCATCGGCGTCGTCGACAACGGTCGCCGAAAAGAGCTGATATGCGTCATACCGCGTCGCAACTTTACCGTCCACCGTAATGGCTCCGGTGTCGGCAGCACGAACCGTTCCAGGGGCGATTGCAAAAGAGAAGACGACAACCATGACCATCACCATGACGGCCAACACGTGACGAAGCGGCTTACTCATGGCGACCACCTCGATCAAGATCACGGTGGCGGCGAGCATGCATCCACGTCGCGGCAAAGCACAGCATCGAAGCGCCAGCCAGATACGTCATAGTCAAGCCAGCCCCGCCCGCCTCGGGAAGCGTGGTCGAGTACTTGTTGGTAAAAGTCGGCGGTGTCGAGGGGTCGGCGCCGTCGTAGGTGACGGTGGCTTCAAGTTTTCTGTCCCCCTTTTTTACGTCAACCTTAACCTTATGCTCGGCTGCGTCATAGGTGATGTGGTCCTTGACGTTGCCCTCAGCGCCCTCGGGGACGACCTCGGAGATAAAGTACGTATAGGTCCCCATCTTGGTGTAGTCCAAAACAAAGTTAATCTTGCCATCGGCAAGGTTCTTCACGGTCTGAAGAACCTTGCCGTTTGCATCCTTGAGCGCAAACGCAAACTGTCCTTCCTGCAGTGTCGAGCCTTGGAGCAGCTTAGTTGCAGAAATCGTAGCCTCACCGGTGTAAGGCACATCATAGACCGCGATATCAGTGCTAACCGTCGGAGTCTCTAGCTGTTCAGGGTACTTCGCCTTCAAACTTTCTGCTTTAGCAAGCGCTTCCTGATATTTCTGCTCATCTTGACCCCTGAGCAGAATCCAGACCGGCTTAGAGACAACATTGTATCCGTCGGGTGCCTTGGTCTCCTCAAGACAATACAGTTTGTAGGCTTCCATCTTTTGCGTAGCGGATCCGAATTTCACCGTGCCGTCGTCGCCTGTCGTATCACTCCGAATCTTCTTTGTAGCTGATTCAAGACCGGACTTCAAAGCCCCATCCATATCAACCTCATAGAGCGTGAACTCAGCATCGGACAGCTTCTTTGTGATTTCGCTCGCATCAACCTTGGTTACCGTGACGCCGTAGCCGCTGCCACCCGCCGAACCGGACACCCTTTGAATTTCCCAATTCTTTTCATGCTTTGCATTGCCGTCAAAAATGCCCGTAAGCGAGGCCGTATTCGACAGAGAGACCGTATCTCCTTCGTTGCCGGCAGGAATGACCTCATACTCAACTTTGAGATACTTCTCATCGGGAACGCGGAGCGTCATCTTTGTACACGCAGCTCCATTTCCATCCCTGACGGTCTCAGCACTGGCGGTGTATTTGTCCGAGTCCAGCAAGCTCCAGTCTTTCCCATCGCATTGATACACTTTGACCTTATCCGTCACCAGCGTGCATTTGGCATCCATGGTATCGATGAGCTCGAGATAATCGCTGTCCTTCTTGAGATCAACTGCCGATTCATTAACCAAGATGGTGTACTTAATGCGGTTACTGTTAGCGACCTGCTCGCCCGCCTTTTGCAGCACATTGTTCTTAATGGTGACGGTGCCACTACCAGGCTTGAACGTCTTGTCGCCCGACTCAGCACTGGCTGAGTTGGTGAACTCCACCTCGTTCTTAGAAGTATCGA
The DNA here is from genome assembly GCA_022713905.1 of Collinsella sp. Taxonomy (GTDB): domain Bacteria; phylum Actinomycetota; class Coriobacteriia; order Coriobacteriales; family Coriobacteriaceae; genus Collinsella. The sequence continues at coordinate 6,127 of JAIHTM010000102.1, read as the reverse complement.
GCTCGCTACGCTTGACCGCCGTCTGATACGTAAGTTTGGCGTAACCAGCATAGTTGCCGAGCGCCGTCGTGGGAATGGAGAAGGTAACAGTGTCCTTGCCATCACTGACGTCAACGCTCGTAAGGGGCAAGTTGTCGGCGACGGTCTTCTCTCGCTGGGCGGTGCCGTTATACGCTTTCTGGTCATACGGATTCTGGAACAGTGAGTATTTAGCAGACTCCGGCACATAGCTCATACCACTCGGTAGCTTGTCCACGACATTCAGCGGCTGGTTATTAAGATTGCCGGCGCCGTAAGGCTCCCCTCCCGGCGTCTTGGCTCTGTTGGCATAAATCGTCCAGTCAACGATCCATGCGCCTTTCTCATTAGACCCGTCGATTTTGCTCCAGTCGAAATCTCCATTCCAAGAGACTGCGGTCTTCGCCGAAGGCTTCTCGACATCAGGAGTCGAGTTCGCATCGACATAGTAATAAATATAGTCCGTGAAATATTTAGTACCACTTACTTCCACTGATGCAAAATTGGAGTACCAGCCAGGAAGCGCATCGGATTTTGTCTTATAAGTAATTACCGCATCCGGGTTATCTTTGAGCGCGTTCTTCACCTCGTCGCTTATCCGAATGAACAGGTTGAAGTTTTTCTTGGTTCCAAACGACGTTGAATCACTGCCGGCGTCGAACCACCAATCGACGCCTTTCTCCAAAGGGACATCGCCGATTTTAATAGAATAGCTGTCGACGTCTGGGCCGATATATTGGTTCCAGGCCGTCTGAAACGTATCGTAAACCTTGACCGTTGATGGATTCATTGCATTAACAATGGAACCCAGTGCTATCTGGAGTTTCCAGGTTGCCTGACCTGTTGTCGCCACATCAGAGTCATTCACAAGCCACTTTTTAATCTGCGTCCCCACCAGCTTCGGCGTAAACGTGCCGCTGTCCGTGCCGGAAACGGAATTGTCGCGCGAGATACTCGCACTGTTGCTCACCGTGTCATACGAGTCTTGTTCTTTCATCTGGGTGTGATAAACAATGCGATAGGGCTGGCACTTATCCGCGTCAGATAGATCTGAGAACGTATAGCTAAACGTTTTACCAGTTGGGCTATCGAGATTGCCGCGGGCGATCTCGTCTTCCCCGTAGAGCCCCCTATAAACGACGTAATTACCCGTATACGTCTGCTTGTCGTCCAGTATGTCGGTGAATGTATAGCCATTCATGTCGGTTTTGATATCACCGTTGTTGAGCGTAACGGTCCATTTGATATCGGACGGCGTTCCGGTGCCATCGCTCTTGTTGATCATGTCATAGCGAAACTTATTTGCCAGACCTTCGCAACTCTTTAAATTTTCTTTGTTTTGGCCCCACGTCCAGGTGGCATTGTTTTTTGAACCGGGGAGCTAATTAATCCAAACATAGTTGTCCACGGGGACGTTCTTGTTCATCACCGAATCATAGGTAATCGTATAGGTCCCCTTGGACAAGTTCCCTAAATTCAGAATCGCGGTTTGCTCATTAATACTCGGCTGGGGATTAAGCGCATTATCATTCAGCTTAAACGACCCAGCCACAAACGAAAAATTACTGCCCAGCACATCCGTAAGCTGGACGTTGTGAGCATAGGACTCAACCTCGAGCTTGAGAGTCCAAGTTACCTTTCCCTCGCCGCCGGATTGAGTAAACTGTCCCGTTTTCGCCCCCGTCACATCGCCGTCTTTAGTCACAACGTCGATTCCGGTCGTTCCAGGAAATTCGATTTTCGTTGTATTGCCGGAGCCAACATCCGGGTTCGACAGCTTGAATGAAAAATCAGCGGCAACATGAACATCGGATGGATTCAATTTAATCCATGCTTCATCAAAGGTGAATATCAGCTTATTGTTCTCACATCTCCAGCTACCGGCCTCTTGATCGGAATCATCCATAAGGCGACCACCGGTATTGTCAAATGCTTTAATGCTGTCCGGAAGAGAGTACTCCGCAACGTTTCGCTCCGCACTCGGGCCATAATTTGGCTCGAACTTCGCATTAAACGAGCCGTAGAGTGTGTCGGTCGAAAGCACGGCATTACCATCCAAGGGCTTTGTACGACCCTCATCGGTAAAAAGCCCAACCGTAACGTCCGCCGTATCGCCGTTGATCGCAATCGGCGCAGTCGTTGCCGCATCCTCGGCGCGCACGGGGGCTGCGCCGTGAAAAACTGCGGCGGTGAGGCTAATCAAAATGAAAATCAGGGCCGCCATACCCAGCGACCGTGAGCGGTGTGCGTCCATAGTTGTCCCCTAATTCCTACAACACAGTGTGGAATACGGCGAATCGTCGAATCGAACACAAACCCCAACATCAACAAGAACCTACCTAGCGCATTGCAAGAACCCATTGGGAAGCAACTTCTAAGACGGTCCGTCTATGCCACAATGCATAAAATACAATATAGATACCAGTCATGTAAACCGCTGGTCAAGAGGTCTTTTAATTTAATACCAGTTGATATTTACCTGTTAACAGTTTTGTATCAAAACGCTTATATTTCGATAATTCCTGTATATGCTTAAACAACTTAACTTTGACCGGAAGCCAATCTGAGGGACAACTGCTCCCGCCGTGGTGCAAACTAACCTGACCCCCTTGCACCAAGAAAGGGCGCCGACCATTGCGGTCGACGTCCTTTCTTATTGGCGGGTATAAGCCCCAGCGCTTATTTGTTGACCTGACCGGCGCGAACGGCGGCCTTCTTGCGGTCGGTGGCGTTGAGCAGACGCTTGCGCAGGCGAATGTTCTTGGGAGTGATCTCGACCAGCTCGTCGTCGGCGATGTACTCCAGCGCCTCCTCCAGCGAGAAGGTGCGGGGCGGCACCAGCTGCACGGAGATGTCGGAGGTCGAGGAACGCTGGTTGCCCAGGTTCTTGGTACGGGCGATGTTGACGACCATGTCGCCGGCCTTGCTGCGCTCGCCCACGATCATGCCTTCGTAGCACTCGGTGCCCGGCTCAACAAACAGCTGGCCGCGCTCCTGCAGCGTGCCCAGAGCGTAGGCAACGGCCTTCTCGGTGGTCATGGAGATCATGGCGCCGTTCTGACGGTTGCCGATCTCGCCGGCGTAGGGGCCATACTCCAGGAAGGTGTGGTAGAACACGCCCTCGCCGTGGGTGACGTTCATGATGCGGTTCTTAAGACCCATGATGCCGCGCGTCGGGATCTTGAACTCGAGGTGGGTCACGATGCCCGAGGTGTCCATGCTCGTCATGATGCCGCCCGAGGTACCGAAGACCTCAACGACCTTGCCCGAGTACTCGTCCGGGCACTCGACGACGGCCTGCTCGACGGGCTCCATCTTGTTGCCGTTCTCGTCCTTCTTAAACAGAACGCGGGGACGGCCAACCTGGAACTCAAAGCCCTCGCGGCGCATGGACTCCATCAGGACGGACAGGTGCAGAATGCCGCGGCCCGAGACCTCGACGCCGCTCTTGTCCTCGAGCTCCTCGATCTTCATGGTCACGTTGTTCTCGGCCTCGTTGAACAGGCGCTCCTTGAGCTGACGGGCACCCACGATGTCGCCGTCGCGGCCGACGAGCGGGGAGGTCGAGGCCTCAAAGACGATGGACAGGGTCGGCGGGTCGATCTCGATGGGCTCGAGCTCGACGGGATTCTCGGGATCGGTGTAGACATCGCCGATATCGGTGCGGTCGATGCCCACGACAGCGGCGATGTCGCCGGCGCCGACTTCCTGGCACTCGGTGCGGCCCAGATAGTCGAAGGTAAAGAGCTGCTTGACGGTAGCGGTGGCGCTGGAGCCGTCGTTCTTGACAACCAGGATCTGGTCGCCCTGGTGGATGGTGCCGGAGTACACACGGCCGATGCCGATGCGGCCGACAAAGTTGGAGTGGTCGATGGTCACGCACTGCATGGCCAGCGGGGCGTTCTCGTCAACCTCGGGCGCGGGCATGTCGTCGATGATCATGTCGAGCAGCGGGTACATGTCCATGTTGCCGTCCTCGGGATCGAGGCGGGCAAAGCCGTTCATGGCGCTGGCGTAGACGACGTGCTCCATGGCAAACTCAAGCTGGTCGTCGGTGGCGCCCAGGTCGGCCATGAGGTCGAGGCAGTCGTTGTAGGCCTTCTCGGGGTTGGCGCCCGGACGGTCGATCTTGTTGATGACGATCATGATCTTGAGGCCGGTGTCGATAGCGTGACGCAGCACGAAGCGGGTCTGGGGCATGGGGCCCTCAAAAGCGTCGACCAGCAGCAGGGCGCCGTCGGCCATACGCAGCACGCGCTCGACCTCGCCGCCAAAGTCGGCGTGGCCCGGGGTGTCGATGACGTTGATCTTAACGTCCTTGTACTCGATAGAGATGTTCTTGGCGAGAATCGTGATGCCGCGCTCGCGCTCCTGGTCGTTTGAATCCAGGACGCGGTCCTCGACCTGCTGGTTGGCACGGAAGGCGTCCGTGGCACGCAGGAGCTTGTCGACCATCGTCGTCTTGCCGTGGTCGACGTGGGCGATGATGGCGATGTTCCTCAGATTGTCTACGCGCATGTAGTTCCCCTATCTTCTATCCATATACAAACGGCACGCGTATGCGGCCCGCCCAGCGATACAACGCTCAGCGGGAATATTGAGCCTTTTACCGAAAACTCGTTTATTTTAGCGATTTTAGATAAGAGGGGTTTCCTCACCTGCAGGTTCAGGGTCGCTCCACATAAAACCATCGCCGGCACCCATGCCTTCATACAGCACATATGCCGAAAAACCGCTCTCGAGCGTGGTCTCGAAGAAGCTCACGAGCAGGGCATCGTGATAGCCGCCGTCAATTTCGACGCAACCGGTGTATCCGATGGCATAGCGAGCGATACGGCCCAGGCCCTCGTCCTTAAGACCCATCTTGTGCTCGGAGATAAAGTTGGTGGCCGCCTCGAGGCACGCCTCTTCGCCATCCTCATCGAGCGCCGCCAGATAACGGTTGGAAGCGGCGTCCTCAATTGCCACGACCACGCCGGGGTTTTCGCCGGCGGCAAGGTCGTCCAAGAAGGCGCCGATCAGATCGCACACCATGGCGTCGAGCTCGGCGGAGACGTTACCGGCATCCTGCATATCCTGTGCCATCTTTAGACCTTCCCATCGAGTCTGGCGTCGTTACAGTTCTTGCGCCTCGGCGGCGATCTTAGCAGCGGCATCGCGGGCGCGCATCATATCCATCGCGCGCTTGTCGAGCACCTTGATCTGACTGGTCAGCATTACCGCATCGACCACACCCCAGATCACCAGGCCCGTAGAGATCGAAAACCCAAGCGCACCAACTGTACCACGAAGGCGCGAACAGATTGCCGCGACAAGGGCGGAGATGACAACCATCTTGATAAACGAGCCGCGGCGTTCGCGAAGCGTGCGGGCCTGCGTCACATAGGCAATGCGTGCCGCCTCGGACGCCTCGGAGCGCATCTGGGCCTCGCGGGCGATCGCAGCCGCCTCGGCAGAAACTCCGGCGCTCATGGGCGCGCACTCCGTCGCGTGCTTGTCGAGCATTTAAAAATCATCGGGTGAGAGCGTGTGGACGAACTCATCGAACTTTTCGAACTCTTGCTCGTCGTCGACTTCCTCGGCGTGCGGCGAGACGGTGCCCAGGCGATTCATGATGTCGTCCTCCACAAACATGGGGGCATTGCTGCGTACGGCGAGGGCGATGGCATCGCTCGGACGCGCATCGATCCTATGCTCGCTGCCATCGGCCAACACGACAACCGTCGCGTAGAACACGGGCGGCTCGGCGCGGACGATTTCGACACGCTCGAGCTTGGCACCCAGGGCGTCGACGGTGTCGAGCAGCAGGTCGTGCGTGATTGGGCGATCGGCGCGTCCGCTGTCGATGCCGCGGCTGATTGCCGCAGCCTCAAAAGAGCCCGTCTGGATGGAGAGGGAGCGCAGCGGCGCGGGGGAATCCGACTTGCTGCAGCGCTCGCGAAGTACGATAAGCGATGGCACGGGACCGGCGGCCATGACGATGGTCTCTATGTCGACACGAACCATGGAACACCTCCGGTACGTAGCGGTTAACAGGCGGCAGGGTCGCCGCATTGAATAGCTATACTACCCAATCTTTCGCCCAGCACACAAAATCAAAGTAGTTAAT
>JAIHTM010000101.1 GCA_022713905.1 Collinsella sp. | reverse complement strand
TGAGGTTTGAAGCCTAGGCTCGCTGTGTAAATAAGTAAACCTTAATTTCCAATACTCCGAATTTTGAAATTAGATAACACATTTTTGGAGTCTTAATTGCAAATATCGGACTTATTCGAAATAATGAAAGAGGATATGGCTATTTGATTTCAAAGGAGCGATGAAGCGATGGCGTACAAGACGCTCGAAAAACTCTTTTATGCAGATTCAAGCTCTGATCGTTATGCTCGCCATGACAAGCTTCTGCACGAACGTCTTACTGCTGACGGCACGGTGCGGACTGGAATTCACCTTGAGCATGGTGAACTGTTCGCTTGTGTTCCTTTGGACCTGTCCGTTGCTAGCGAGCGGATCCTCAGAAAAGAGCGAAAGATTTCCAACCTGTGGAACAGCTTGCCTTATGTGGCTTTGGGGGCCTCGATTCGTTCGCTGGTGCTTGAGGAGGTTGTATTTAGCAACGAGATGGAGGGCGTGCACAGCACGCGGCGCCAGATTGAAGCGGCACTGGAGTCTGCGGAGGATGCTACGGTCGAACTTTGCGGTGCCGCCGAAAAGGAACACACTCCTTTTATTGAATTCGCTCGTCTCTATCTTCAGCTGGCGGATGGTCCAAATCGTCCCGGCAAACCCGAGGATATCCGCGAGATTTTCGATGCCGTCACTAAAGGCGTGCTTGACCCGAAGGACCGTCCGGATGGCAAGATGTTTCGTTTGGGTCCCGTTGTGATTGAGAACAGTCGGGGCAAGATTCTCCATCAGGGTGTTTCCTCGGAGCCCGAAATCATTGACCTCCTTGGCAAGATGATAGAGCTTGGCAATCGCGAAGATGTCCCAAGCCTTTATGTAGCCTCGCTCTGCCATTTCCTCTTTGAGTATATTCACCCTTTCTATGACGGCAACGGGAGGACGGGGAGATACCTTCTGGCGTTGAGCTTGAACGAGACGTTATCGCAGCCGACCGTGCTGTCGCTCTCCAGGACAATTGCCGAGAATAAAACTGCATATTACAAGGCGTTCGATGTGGTGGAGAGGCCCCTTAACGGCAGTGAGGCTACTTCGTTTGTCGCAATGATACTCAATTTGGTCGAGCAGGCGCAGGATGCCGTTCTGAGTGATTTGGTTGAAAAACGTACGCAGCTCGAGGATCTTAAGACGGCAATCGAAGAGCTCGACGGCTCATTTACCGAAAGGGCAAAAGATATTCTTTTTTATGCGGCCCAGATGCATATTTTCGAAGCCTTTGGTGAGTCCACGCTTCATGGCGTGTCGGGCTATCTCGATGTAACAAAGCCGACAGCGAGTAGGTCATTGTCAAGCCTAATCGCCGCCGGCTATTTAGAAAAGGTGTCCGCAAGGCCGCTTGTGTGCAGGATGACGGGGTCGGGACTTAATCTGCTCGGACTAGAGTGAGCACCGGTTGTTAGGCGAATGGGCGCTCAAAGGACTCGTCCACTATTCCTTTACAGCGCAAAGCTGCTCTTGCATCGGAAGCGCCTTTGAGACCCCCCCCAATGGGCCCTCGTGTCAAGCAGGGGAGATTATGATTCAATGTTGTTTGACACGTACGCCAGGAGTTCATCGTCTAAGGCCTTCAAAGAGTTCTTGATTTCCTGCCTGCGCTCGCGAGCCTGTTCGATTTTTGCATCACATTCACGTTTTGCCTTGAAATCGAACGGGCTGAAGAAGGAACGCCTGCTCTTAAGCTCTCGAAGTTCGTTCCCCAGCCGGTCAAATTCATCTTCGAGCCATTGTTTTTGCGACTTTTTAACAGGATTATCTAACCAATATTTGGCTTGGAGCTCTGTTTCTTTTTCAGCGCGCTCACGTTCTTTCTTCTTCTCGGCGTCGTATTCGTCACGCTTTGCCATGTCCTTTTCTAACTGTTCTCTCCGAAGCTGCTTTGCCTCATCGTTAAGGAAAAAGCCGTCGTTTGTTATTTGTTCGCTGGGGTGTCCGTAGTATCCGTAGTATCGGCGATTTGTTCGAACTTTGATACATAGCTCCTCGAGAGTGCACAATATGCCCCAACATCTTAAGAGCATCTCGTCTGTGGCAGCACCTTGTTTGGTGACTTTACTGTCAAGGAGGTCGATGGCTAAGCGAGTTGCTTTTATGCAACTATCGTACGCATCTATGCATAAATAAAAAGCTTCTTCTTCGTTGTCATAGTCGAAATCATCTGTCGCGTAGTAATCAAATACGCGGACCTTGTTCCACCGTTCTGACCATGCGGAACTGCCGTTGACCGCAGAGTTTAGGATCGTGATTGCAGCATTGAAATACATTGATGAAATGTTGCGCGCTGCAAGACCGGAAAGGTCTTCGGTAAAGGCGTCGAGGAGCTCTTCGATATTCTCGGGTATCTCAACACTCTCCCCCTGCTCTTTGCTGAGCCTCTTTACGGCAGCCGTTTGTAATTCGCACACGGCCTCTATATTTTTCCATTGGAGTTCACGCGACTGTAGGTGACGAATGAGCCCCGATTGAATTAACTTTAGATTCTTCGCATTCGGTAGATTTGCAAGTTTCTGGCAGAAAAAGTCTGCCTCAGAGTTTGTGATAGTTCGCAGATGCTCAATGAAACCTATCGCTATGTTTAGCGCGTCGTTTATCTCATCAAAATCTGATGGGGCTCGATTTAGCAGCTTTAGCATGTTAATGCATGCTGCATTTGATTCCGACAAGCGATCGTTGTCAAACGTGAGCTGCCAGTCTATCGCTTTTGCCTTTATTGACCATGCCTCGGCGTTCTTAAGGTCAATTTCGAGTGCCATGGAGGCATATTTCTCAGCATCAGCGTTGTTACCTGCTTTTTGAGCGGTTCTGGCCAGGGCGAGATATCGATCGGCATCTTCAGCGCGGTCTGTTTTCACTGTGCCTTCGACTTGGACAACACCTTCGACCATCATTTTCTTTGCAGTCTCGAGCGTGTATTTCATCCCGCAGCTCTGGCAGACGAAGAAGTCTCCATCCTTGATTATCTCTGTACTGCCGCAGAGCTCGCATTGCAGCGTTTTCATTTCGATTGCTCCATTTCATATCCCTTGCTGTTCATTTCTCGTATTAGCTTCTGCTTTATCTCAAAAACGTCATCCTTGTAAGGGAGATATAAGATGCCGTTTATATCGGACGGTTTTTCTATTGGCGGGTCAGTTTCTTTGAGAAGGATTGCGATCCTGGACCTATCAAATTTCATCAGTAGCATCCCGAGTTCCAAAACTACGTTCTGGCGAGCTCTTGGCTGTGGTTGATTCTGTTCGTTCTTTGGATAGCCCATATCGTCCGGGGTCATAAGCACGATTCCGAAATTAGCGCGAGGGATGTATTCCATCAGTTGTTCAATTATTGTTCGGCCCCCCATGGGCTGATTATCGAGAAAAATTGGCTCGAGATTCAACTCTTCGAGAAGACGTTGGAGTTGGTTTCGTGCAGTTTTATCGTGGCCATAAACAACGAAAACTTTGTTGTTTGGTTCGTCAACGATTTCATCTTCGATGGCTTCTCGAACTTGATCGGCGTTATTTCCTTGACAAAAGAAGCCGCCGCTGTCGTAGACATATACGGCTGTTCCATTCTCGAGCTTTATTCGATAGCCAATAGTTTTGTATCTCTGGGTCTTTTTTACCGGAATTTCTTTTGAAATAAGAAGCGAGATTAATTTATCCCTATCGATCATTGGCTGTCCTTGCTTGCTTTAACCAGTGCTGCTCTTTGCCTTATCAACGAAGCCATGCGTGATATTTTCAAGTTCGCACCTTCGATATCGTTTGATTTGATTGATTGCGATAGATCACTAAGTGCGCTCGATATTTCATCTTCAACTTGAGCGCTTGCTTCACAACTGGTGGGGTCGGCAAAGCTTGAAGTTTCCAAGAGGCTGGCCATTGATGCGCGCAGCTCTGAAGGTGATTCATCTAAAAGCACTCTTAGCTGAAGTTCAAGGTTCTGCATGAATTGCGATTTGCTTGAAACTTGGTTTTCAATAGTAGATGCATGAGATTCGGAAGCGCCCGTTGCGAAGAGTGCGGTTATCGCGGCGATTGCAAGCAGAAAACTGAGAATTGGAATTGCTGGAAGCGCCCCTGTTTTTAACGCGGACCCTAGTATGCTTAGCAGCAATTGGACTGCAAACGATACGCAAATAACAAGTATCTTTGAGATGCCAAATATCTTAAGATTCGTTTGGGGTCCAAATAACAAGGCTGAAACCACCAGGGCGAGGCTGACCAAAGAGAATGCGCTCTCAATCCAAAAAGTGGTTGAGGGTCCAAATAAAAGTATTGCCACGCTTTCGATAGCTATGAAAAGGGCTACGGGAATTGCTGCAATATATGCCTGCGTGCTCTTCATTATGACCTCCGTGCTCCGCACTCAGGACAGAACTTCTCGGTTCCAGAGAAGTGATAACCACACTCGGAACAGAATTTCGCAGTACTTTGCTGCGAATTGGCATCCGCGGGGATAGACTGCGTCGCGGGCGTGCCAGTCGCTTGCGAAAGCGCGTCCGTCATAACTGACCCCATGGTCCCGCCGACGCCGGCCATTACACCTAGGCCGATGCCCATGTTTGCGTATTCGCCAGTCGCCTCGTTCTGGGCCATCTTTTCGGCAACATCGAAGCTGCGCTCCTGTTGATAGGTATAGCCCTCGATTTGCCGTTTTTCTGCGCGTGCTTTTGCAGAGATTACGGTGCGTTGCGCCGCGGTTTCTTGTTCGATAATGCTGACCTGCTGTTTTATCTGTGCCGCGCGTACGTCGGCATATTGCTTGAAATGGAGATCCTTATACTTCTCGTATACCGGATCACCTTCGGGTTTGACGATGGCGGTGACCAGCATTTGTGTTAATGATAGACCGTATGCGGCAAAGTCGGAAAGCAGCTTGTTCTTAAGCGAGTCGGATAGCTCTTCCAGGTGTGCATCGAGTTCGAAAATGGAGAGCTTTTGCTCGGTAATTACTTGAGCGAGATGAGTTTTTATGCGAGTTTGCAGGAAAGCTTTGAAATAACTGATCAACTTGTCCTGGGAGAGCAAGGCTTCGGTTCCAACAAGTTTGAGAAGGAGCCTGCGGGGCTCTTTTACAGCAAGAGCCATCTCTCCGGATGCCCCGAGCGAGAGCGGAAACCCATAAGTCGGTTCCATGAACTGAATCTTGGAATTGGTTCCCCAGCGGATGCCCATCTGCTCGATGAGGTTAACAAAGTAGACCTCTGAGTGAAACGGGCTGACACCGCCGGTCGTTATCTTCGAAACGCCGTTCAGTAACGGTAGATTTTGAGTTTCAAGTTCATGCCTGCCTGGTCCAAACGAATCCAGGGCCTGGCCATTAAGGAAGAAAATTGCTTCTTGGGTCTCGTGAACAATGAGTTGCGAGCCCGTATTGAAGTCTTCTGAGGGGTGTTTCCAGATAAAAGTTTGGTTATTGCCCTCATATTTAATGACATCCGTGATGCTCATAGTCCCCTTGTTTCCATGGTTAGTAATGTTGATTTGCTAAGATAGCCGTCGTTGCTACGACGGCAAAAGTGGTGCTGAGACCCAGGCGCAGGATGTCGCCGGGGTACAGCTGGGCGGGTGCGCCGGAGCTGATGTCGAGTTCGTTGTTGTCGGCTGTTCGAATCAGATGCGTGCCGTTGGTCGAACCGAGGTCTTGTGCGTACCAAGCATTGTTCTCGGCGAAGATACGGAGATGCCTAGCGGAGACATCCAGCCCAACATCGGTGACAGCGCTGTCTTCGAGTGCGAGCGCTCCGATGATGGAGCCCACGGCAGAAGGCTCAATGACATAAGAGCCGCCGATGACGAGTCCGCTATCGATCCTGATAAGGCCGATCGCATGTTCGGTGTCCGTTTGTTTTAAATCGCATGGGCAGACAGAAATACTTGAGGGGGTAAACGACCTGACATTCTCTGCGAATTCAAAGCGGTCCCTGATGTACGCGATAGCACGGGCCGGTTCGCACCAACAGGCGGTCGAGACAACGAGCGCGATTGAGATAAGAGTCCTGTTATCTTTGTCTGACTGGCAGCCGACGAGGCGCGAGGCAGCGTTCCGGTAAAGGAGCCCATTACGCCCACAGGCACTGAGCGCTTGAGCCATCGCGTCAGTCGCTGCCGCAATCATGGTATAGATGTCGGTGTTAGAATACCCTTTTTCCTGTAGCTTGTGCAGGATTTGATTCGATGCGCAGGACCAGTCGGCAAAGTAGCGATCTTCTAGGGAGCCCGGCTGCGAGTGCACGATCGTGCGCGAAAGCCAGCTGGTGTCCTGTGCCATTTGGGCGGTAGGCTGTCCATTTGTTAACGGCAGATCGGATAGTAACAATTCAGCAAGTGCGCGATGGCTCAGGGTAAATGAAGTCTTGAACAGGGAGAACATGACCTCGAGCGGTGTTTGCCGTCTTGGCATGATGTTCTCCCTTCCTTGACCTTATTCGTTAAATAAAGGATAAAGGTGCCACTGGTCGATTTTACTGTGCAACAAATTGCATGTCGGCGAGCGGTCGCGCCGCATGATGCGTTCGTTCCAGCATGAGAGCTGGTTATCTTAGGGGCGCAATACGGTCGCGTTTTGATTAGGATGGCATGACTCAACTGCCCTTCGGGAAACTGTGTCCCGTAATGGACGGAGTGGGATGTAGTTTCCGCAAGGGGATTCTGGGGGGAACCATGTTCCGTTCTGAGCTGAAATGCCGGGACGCAGCTTCCCCTGCAAACACAAAAAGGCGCGCTGCCTGCGGTTGATGCGGGCGGCGCGCCTTTTGCGTTGAGCTCGGTTGAGGTTCGAAGCCGAAGTTTTCGACCTTTAGGAGCGGGCGGCTCCGTCGACGGGGAGGATGGCGCCCGTGACGTAGGAGGACATGTCGCTCGCCAGGTAGACGAAGGCGTTGGCGACGTCCTCGGGCTCGCCCATGCGGCCGAGCGGAATGGTGGCGATGATGGGCTTGATGACCTCTTCGGGAAGGTTGGCGACCATATCGGTCTTGGTCACGCCGGGCGCGACAGCGTTGACGCGAATGCCCATTGGGGCGAGCTCACGCGAGAGCGACTGAACCATACCGTTGACGGCGAACTTAGACGTGGGATAGCCGACGCCGGAGGGCTGACCGTACTTGGCGACCATTGAGCTCGTGGTGGTGATGGTGCCGCCATGGCCTGCCTCGGTCATGATCTTGGCAGCGGCCTGGTGGCCGTTAAAGACGGCGACGACGTTGAGGTCCATGACCTTGGCGAACTCTTCGGCCGTGTACTCCAGAAGCGGCGAGCGCTGGGAGATGCCGGCGTTGTTGACGACCGTGTCCAGGCCACCCATGTCGGCGGCTGCCTGGGTAAAGGCCTCAGTTACGGCCTCGAGCGAGGAGAGGTCACAGGAACGGCCCCAGACCTTGGCCTCGGGATAGGCTGCGGTCAGCTTCTCAACGGCGGCGTCGGCGGTCTCCTGGCGAGAGCCAAAGACGGTGACGGCTGCGCCCTCCTCAATAAAACGGCAGGCGATGGCATAGCCGATGCCGCGCGTGCCTCCGGTGATGATTGCTTTCTTACCCTCGAGCAACATGGTGCCTCCATTCTTCGGGGGTGTGGACATACGCAGCACAGCATAGTGGCGGCCCAAAACGAGCGCGTTCGCCTATCGGTGAACGGTACCCCCGGTTGTCAATGAACGGTCAAGTTGTTCAAACGTAAGCCACGCCAATGTGCCCCGAGAGCAAACAAAAAAGCTCCCGTCCAAGACCGGACGGGAGCCCCTCAACATATATGTGTCGTATACCGAAGACCGGACTAGTTGGCCATGACGCCTTCGGTCCAGGCCTCGACGTCCTCGATACGCAAGACGTTGGCGACCTCGGCCACGCAGCCGACGCTGGCAAGCTCGGCGGCGGCAGCTTGGACGTCCTTCTCGAGTGCGCGGTGCGTCAGGAAGATGACCGAGCAGGTATCGCTGGCGCCCGACTTGCCGTCCTCGACCTGGTTGATGAGCGAGATCGAGATGTTGTGTTTGGCAAAGATGTCGACCGTCTCGGACAGGGCACCCACGCGGTCGGCGACCTTCAGGCGCACATAGTACTTGGTCTGGAGCTCGTCCATGGGCTTAAAGGCGAGGTTGTGGCCATAGGGCTCAATCTCGGGCAGCGGAGCCACGCCGCGGCTTATCTGCTCGGAGAGCGACAGGATATCGCCCACGACGGCGCGGGCGCAGGTTCCTTCCCCACCGCGAGCGCCGTCGTGGGCGATATCCTGTCGCTCTCCGAGCAGATAAGCCGCGGCGTGGCTCCGCTGCCCGAGATTGAGCCCTATGGCCACAACCTCGCCTT
>JAIHTM010000100.1 GCA_022713905.1 Collinsella sp. | reverse complement strand
ACCTGTTCCGCAACCTGCTCGGCCTTAGCAGCCGTGCGGCGGCGTGTGCGCGGTGCCGGCTTCTCGGTCGGCAGGTCGGCGGCAGGGGTCTCGGTGGCGTCAGGCGTCTCGGGCACAGACGGAGCTGCAAGCTCGGTCAGAGCCGCGGCCTCGCGCTCGGCAGCACGACGGCGGGCGCGCACCACCTGAGCCTCGCTAATCTGCGCCAACGCACGTGCCTGCGCGACCTCATCGGAAATCGGCGCCGAGGAGTCAGCTGCAACGGTGCGCTTGGCGCGCGTCGTGCGCGTGGTACGGCGCTTGGGCTTGGTGACCTCCTCGCCGTCAGCGGCAGGCTTGGCCGTGCGGCGCGTGAGCTTGGGCTTTGCCGGAGCAGCCTCCTCACCAGTTGCAGGCGCAGGCGTCGAAGCAGCCTTAGGCGTCTCAGGAGCCGAGGCCTGCGCGGGCGCCGCGACCTGGTCCGACGCAACCGGTGCAGCGGGAGCGGCCTGCGTCGTCGTTATTTCGTTTTCTTGCTGTTGATCAGACACAGTGTTTGCTCAACTTTCTTTTCAAGCCCTGTGATCACATGCTCCCTGCATAAACCTTCAGGGCGGCTAAACAGTCTAGTTCCGTTCGAAACGACGGACATCATTGATCTGTATCGAGATGATTGCGTCAACTACGCAGCGTTAGTGTAACACAACCGCCGCCACCTGCAACTTAGTCATTGGGGACGTTCTTAAACGACTAGTCAAAAGGTACACTCTTTGATTTACCGCCCACAAATCTGACCGCCTCCGCCAAAACTATGGCGGTTTACTACGATGAATCGCTCAACCGCGACCACTCCGAAGCTTGTTGAACTAAAACCGCAGGTAGATGCTTTGCACTTTTTAGAGAAAAGCCGGCGTGGTTGGAATTCCTCAATTCATCATAGTAAACCGGCATAGTTTCGTATTTCCAGCAGTTCCAAATTCGTCAATACGTCGGCGTTTGCGAAAAAAGCCCGACCTCCGTGGGAGATCGGGCTTATAGGGCTCAGTTAAACCAAACCTACACGGTCAAATGACCCGCAGATTACATCTGCTCGGGCGCGGAAACGCCAACGAGGGTAAGCACCAGGGCGAGCGTCACGCGGACAGCGTCGCAAGCTGCCAGACGGGCGCGCGAAAGCTCGGGGTCGACGGGACGGCCCTCGCTCGGCAGAACCTGGCAGGCAGCGTAGAAGCTGTGGAAGTCGCCGGCGAGCTCCTCGGCAAAGTGGGTCAGACGGAACGGGGCGCGATCGCGAGCGCAGCTGGCGATCAGGTCGGTGAGCTCATTGAGCTTGCGCGAAAGGGCGAGCTCGGTCGGGTCGGTCAGCAGCGAGTAATCGACGTTCTCACCGATGGCCTTGGCGGCAACGGCCTTCATACCCATCTCGTCGGCCTGCTCGGCGGTAACGTCGGCGGCACGGCGCAGGATGGAGCACACGCGGGCGTGAGCATACTGCACGTAATAGACCGGGTTGGAGTTGTCGCGCTTCTTAACGGCCTCAATGTCGAAGTCGACCATCTGGTTGGAGCTCTTGGAGATGAGCGTGTAGCGAGCGGCATCGGAGCCGACCTCGTCGACGAGCTCCTGCAGGGTCACCATGGTGCCCTTGCGCTTGGACATACGGACGGGCTTGCCGTTACGCAGCAGGTTGACGAGCTGGCCCAGTAGAACCTCGAACTTGCCGGGGTAACCCAGAGCGTCGCAGACGCAGCGGACGCGCTCGATGTAACCGTGGTGGTCGGCGCCCCAGATGTCGATGACGTGATCGACGCGCTGGAACTTATCCCAGTGATAGGCGACGTCGGAGGCGAAGTAGGTGTACTCGCCGTCGGACTTGATCAGGACGCGGTCCTTGTCGTCGCCCAGATCGGTGGAGCGGAACCACAGGGCGCCGTCCTTGGTGTAGAGGTAGCCCATCTTGTCGAGCTTCTCAAAAGCGCGGTCGACGGCGGAGGTGCCGGCGGTCTCGCCCTCGGTGTCCTTCACATACAGCGAGCGCTCGGAGTACCAACGGTCAAAGTCGCAGTTGACGGCGTGGCAGAGGTCGCGCATGTTGTCGACCATCTTCACGTAGCCGCGCTCACGGAAGCTCTCCATACGCTCCTGCGGATCGGCGTCGACCCACTTGTCGCCGTCGGTGCGCCAGAACTCGGCGGCCTCGTCGATGATGTAGTCGCCGCCGTAAGAGTCCTTGCCCAAGGTCTCGGCAAAGTTGTCCTGATACGGATGGGTCTCGGGGTGCTCGTCGTTCTCGTCGGCAACAAAGGCGTCACGGTCGGCGATCAGCAGCTTGTGAGCCTCCTCGATATCAACGCCCTGCTTGGCGATGATGTCGGCAAGCTGCATATAGCGCGTGCTGATGGAGTTGCCGAAGGTGTTCATCTGAGAGCCGTGGTCATTGATGTAGAACTCACGCTGGATGTCGTAACCGGCGTGGTCCATAACGCGGCAGAGCGAATCGCCCAGCGCGGCCCAGCGGCCGTGGCCGATGTGCATGGGGCCGACGGGGTTGGCGGAAACGAACTCGACCTGGGTCTTCAGACCACCACCGACGTTGGACTTAGCGAAGTCCATGCCCTTCTCGCGAGCCTCGCCAAAGATGGCATTCTTGACGGCAACGGAGAGGTAGAAGTTGATGAAACCGGGGCCTGCGATCTCAACCTTCTCGATCGCGGGATCCTCGGGCATATGGGCAACGATGGCCTCGGCGATCTTGCGCGGGGCGCAGTGGGCCAGCTTGGCGGACTTCAGGGCCATGGTAGAGGTCCACTCGCCATGAGAAGTGTCAGCCGGTCGCTCGATAGCGCAATCGTCAAGTTCAAATGCGGAAAGGTCGCCGGCCTCCTGGGCCGCAGCAAGCGCAGCGCGTACCAGCTCTTCAATCTTCTCGGGCATAGATCCTCCTTGTGTTAAAGCCCCCGAGCTCTTGGTCACTCGTAGGGCAAAAGCCAGAGTTTGTAGCACTCTATCACAAGCGACGGGCACTGTCGCAGGGTAAAGCCAATCGAAATTGCATATGCACAAAATTGACTACAGCTTGTATGGACTCACTCAAAGATGCCGGTCTGCCTGCAGATTATGCACGCGTTGAAAATGCATAAAGGTGTGAACGAGCTGTGTCTTTTATCGAATACTCTTACCTATCGGAGTTGTGTGCTTTTCCTGCATAAAGCGAGGATTTGCGCACGTCAGCGTGTTATTCTAGACATACGTAAATTCGTATAAGTTGGAGGTAGCATGTTCTCAATCGGTCAACACGTCATTCATCCGGGTCAGGGAGTCTGCACCGTCGTCGGTTTTAGGGACGACACGCCGCAGCCCATGTTGTTGCTCGAGGCCAAGCAGGGGCATGCGCAGACGATCCTTATGTACCCCGTGGCGCAGGCCGACCGTCTACATGCCGCCATCTCTCAGCAAGATGCCGAGCATCTGCTGAGCCACTATGACGAGCTGGAGTGCGACACCTTTACCGAGCGCAACAGCTCGCTTGAAGAGACACACTTTAAGCAGCAGCTCAAGCTGGGCGCACCCGAGACGGTCCGCGTGGCAAAGACCATGATGCACCGCATTCGCCAGGCCGAGGAAGCCGATAAAAAGCCCAGCTCTTACTATATGCGTGTACTCAAGGAAGCCAAGCGCCGCTCCATCGAGGAGTTCGCCGTGGCCTTGGGCGTCACCGAGGAGGCCGCCGAAGCCCGCCTAGCCCAAGCCGCCCTCAACTAACCCATCCGCGCCAAAAACCACCACAAAGGGGACAGGCACCTTTGTGGTGGTTTTTTCGTTCTAGTCGTTCTAGTAGTATTCATTCTTAGCGATACCTGCGAGCACAAGGAGTCTTTTATGGCAGAGCCACTTTCCGCCGGAATCACCCGCGACCGTGCGTTCGAATTGCTCAACGAGCACAATAAGGACCCGTTCCACATCACCCACGGCGAAACGGTCGAGGGCACTATGCGCTACTTTGCGCGCGAGTTCGACCCCGAGAACGAGGAGTTTTGGGGCATCGTCGGTCTGCTGCACGACCTAGATTGGGAGGAGCATGAGGACGACCCCATGAACCACACCATCTATGCGGCCGAGATCCTTGAAGGCGAGGGCGCCTCTCCCGATCTCATTCGCGCCATTCAGACGCACACGTCGGACTTCAACACCTCGCTGCCCAAGCCCGAGCTGCAGATGGAAAAGATCCTGTTTGCCTGCGACGAGCTCACCGGCTTGATCGGTGCTGCCGTCATCATGCGTCCGAGTAAGAGCGTCATGGACTTTACGACCAAGTCGCTCAAGAAAAAGTTCAAGGACAAGCGCTTTGCCGCCGGCTGCTCGCGCGACGTGATTACGCAGGGTGCCGAGATGCTGGGCTGGGAGCTCCCCGAGCTCTTCGACCGTACCATCGCGGCCATGCAGTCCTTCGCCCCCGACCGCGACACCTTTCAGGCTTAATTCCAAAACCACCACAAAGGGGACAGGCACCTTTGTGGTGGTTTTTATTTGCGCGGGCGTTAGGGGCGGACCTGGCCGGTGCCTCGGAGCTTGTATTTGTAGGTGGTGAGGGCCTCGGCGGCAAAGGGGCCGCGGGCGTGGAGCTTTTGGGTCGAGATGCCAATCTCGGCGCCCAGGCCAAACTCGCCGCCGTCGGTAAAGCGCGTGCTGGCGTTGGCATACACGGCCGAGGCATCGACCTCGTCCAGGAAGCGCTCGCAAGCATCCGTGTCCTCTGCAACGATGGCCTCGGAGTGCATCGTGCCGTAGCGGTTGATGTGCGCGATGGCCTCGTCCTCGTTCGCCACGACCTTCACGCTCATCTCGAGCGCCAGATACTCGCGACCCCAGTCCTCCTCAGTCGCGGCAACGTAGTCATCGCCCTCGGCAAGCCCGGCGTCGGCGCATGCGGCGCACGTGGCCTCGTCGCCGTGAATGAGCACGCCGTGGTCATGCAGCACGGCCACGACCGCGGGCAAAAACGCATCGGCCACGGCACGGTCGACCAGCAGCGACTCGGCGGCATTGCACACGCCCACGCGCTGCGTCTTAGCGTTGACGATAATATTGAGCGCTTTATCGAAGTCGGCGGATTCATGCACGTAGATGTGGCAGTTACCCGTGCCCGTCTCGATCACCGGAACGAGCGACTCGCGCACGCAGCGCTGGATCAGGCCCGCACCGCCACGCGGAATGAGCACATCGACGACGCCGCGGAGCTTCATGAGCTCGCCGGTGGCCTCGCGGTCGGTAGACTCGATCATCGACACGGCCTCGCGCGGGAAGCCCTTGGCCTCGAGCGCATCGGCCAGCAGCTCAGAAATCATGGCACACGAGTGATAGGCCAGCGAGCCGCCGCGCAGAATGCAGGCGTTGCCGGTACGGATGCAGATGCCTGCGGCGTCGGCCGTCACGTTGGGGCGCGCCTCGTAGACCATAGCGACCAGGCCCAGCGGCACACTCACACGGGTCAGGTCCACGCCACTTGCAAGCACGCGGTGGTCGAGCACGCGGCCCACGGGATCGGGCAGCTCGGCGAGCTTTTCCAGGCCGGCGGCCATGCCCTCGACGCGCTCGGGCGTCAGCAGCAGACGATCGAGCAGTCCGGCCGAGGTACCCGCATCGCGCGCGGCGGACATATCGAGCTCGTTGGCGGCGACGATGGAGTCGACACCGTTGCGCAGTGCTGCGGCCATGGCGCGCACGGCCTCCTGGCGCTGCTCGTCGCTCGCCGTGGCAAGCGAGGCCGACGCTGCCTTGGCGGCAACGGCAAGATCGTGGACATACGTGGCTATATCGACCGACATGGGCGGCCCTTTCTCCTAGAAGTTTGCAACCATGGTAGCCGATTTGCGCATGGCCTCGCCCGCGGCGGTAGAATTGGTCAACCCGAAACACCGCAACGAACGGAAGACTCACATGACCCTCATCACTTCGTACCACGTCCCCGGCCTGTATGTCGAGGACCACAGCATCGATGTCCCCCTCGACTGGCGCGGCCTGGAGCCGATGCTCCTGGCCGTCGGCAGCACCATGCGCCGCGGCGCCATGCCGGCACCAATCGCCGGCGCGCCCGAGAGCATCAAGCTCTTCTACCGCGTGGTTTGCGCGCCCGACCGCATCAACGACGATCTGCCGCTGCTCCTGTTTTTGCAGGGCGGCCCCGGCGGCGAGAGCCCGCGTCCGCTGTCGCCCACAAGCGATGGCTGGATCGAGGAGGCCGTCAAGCACTTCCGCGTGGTCCTTCCCGACCAGCGCGGCACCGGACGCAGTAGCTGCGTGGACGGACGCACCATCGCGGCGCTAGGTGATCGCGCCGAGGCAGCAGGCGCCAATGCCGCCCGCTCGCAGGCGGACTTCCTCAAGCGTCACCTCGCCAGCTCAATCGTGCGCGATTTTGAGTATCTGCGCCTGGTGGGCTTTGGGGGCAAGCCCTGGGTCACACTCGGGCAGAGCTACGGCGGCTTTTTGACGTTGAGCTATCTGTCGCTCTTCCCCGAGGGCGTGGCGGCAAGCTTTACCTGTGGTGGCATTCCGCACGTGCCGGCGAGCGCCAGCGAGGTCTACGCGCACACCTTCCCACGCATGGCCGCCAAGACGCAGCAGTATTACGACCGCTACCCCGCTGACGTCGAGCGCGTGGCAGCCCTGGCCGATGCGCTCGAGGCTCAGAAGCCCATGCTACCCGACGGCTCGCCGATGACGGTCGAGCGCCTGCAGCTCATGGGCAGCGACTTTGGCATGAAGCCGAGCTTTGAGCGCATGCATTGGATTATCGATCATGCTTTTGTTGACGGCAACGGCACGCTGACCTGCGGTGCCTCGGTATCTGACAGCTTTTTGATGCGCGCCTTCGAGCGCACCAACACGCGCACGAATCCGCTGTACTGGACGCTTCAGGAGTTCATCTACGCCGACGGCGACACCATGCCCATTCGCTGGGCCGCGGCAGAAGAGAAGGCACACCGTGCCGAGTTCGACACGCTCGCGCGACCGCTCATGTTTACCGGCGAGGCCATGTTCCCGTGGATGTTTGAGCAGATGCCCGAACTTAAGCCCTTCAAGCCGGCGATGGATCTGCTGATGGAAGACACCAGCTGGGACAAGATCTACGACCCGCAGCGACTGGCGTGCAACGAGGTGCCCCTGCAGGCCGCAGTGTATTTCGACGACATGTACGTCGATTCGGGCCTGCAGCTCGATACGCTCAGCCGCGTGGGCAACTCGCACGCCTGGGTGACCAACGAGTTCGAGCACGACGGTCTGCACGGCAGCGTGGTGTTCAAGCACCTCTTCGACGAAGCCCTCAACCGTGGAGATCTGCGCCAAATCTTCTAGCAAAGGAGTGTCCCCAACTGCCGGCACCAAAGGAACGTCCCCAAGTGCCACCCAAGTGCCGGTAACAGCAACATCGCAGGCAGAGGACGGAAAGCGAAAACGCCCCTAAGCGAGCAAGGTGACGTGAAAGAGGAGGGCATTGACCTTTTGGTCATGCCCGACGATTGAACGTCAGATTGCCGCTTAGGGGCGTTTGCAGCGTCGACCCGTTAGGCGAAGACGATCAGATTATCCCTGTGTATCGCCGGCTTCTCGGCCAGATCTGCGAGCAGGCGGTTGCTGGCAATCTGGTCCTGGCGGCGTCCTGCCGCAAGCTCCAGCACGTCCGAATCAGCCTCGGCGATACCGCGAGCAACGACCATGCCGCTCGGGTCGCACACGTCGAGCACATCGCCCTCGGCAAAATCTCCATCGACCTGGCGAATGCCCACCGCGAGCAGCGATGAGCCACGGCTGACCAGCGCCTTCGCAGCGCCGTTGTCAACCGTTACCGAGCCATGTGCCTTGTCACCCAGCGCGATCCACAGCTTGCGGGGCGCAATATCCAGGCGCTCCGCCGGCGGGTCGAACAGCGTGCCCACGCTCTCGCCACGGGCCAGACGCACGAGCGCATCGGGCTCCTCGCCCGAGCAGATCACGCTCTGAATGCCGGCCGTCATCAAAATGCGGCTCGCGCGAATCTTGGTGATCATGCCGCCGGTGCCCACCGACGTCGAAGAATCGCCCGCCGAGGCAATGATCTTGGCATCGATCTTATGCACGACCGGGACGAACTCGGCCGTGGGGTCCTCGTGCGGATTGGCGGTATAGAGGCCATCGATGTCCGAGAGCGTCACGCACAGATCGGCAGAAACCAGGCAGCTCACAAGCGCCGCCAGCGTGTCGTTGTCGCCGAACTTGATCTCATCGACGGTAACGGTGTCGTTCTCGTTGACGACCGGCACCACGCCCAGCTCCACCAGGCGCAGCAGGGCGTCGCGCGCGTGCAGGTAGGACG
>JAIHTM010000443.1 GCA_022713905.1 Collinsella sp. | reverse complement strand
ACTCTGTAAAATAACTACTATTTATATGTTTGGAGCTATAATAATTATATAAAGGCAACAATTCCAATATCTCCAGTTTAAAACTATCAATGTATTTTTCTACTGCATTTTTTAATGCTACTTTTTTTGCAGGATCTGAAACTAAATCATAAATAGGATAAGTAGCATTCCAATCAACATCAACCAACCGCGAATGAGTATCGTCTACAGATTGTGACCATGCACCTATATTGATAGTAGTCGTGGGACCTTGATTAGGAGACAAAGTTATAGTAGTACCAGAAGTAGTGCCTCCTACACATTGAATAGTACATGTCCAATCTGAATTCTTTTTATTAGCCTCGGTTATTGTAGTTGTGCTCCAAGTCCCATCAAAATCAAGACCGACTTTAGACATATTATATTTCGCCCCAGCACTTACTGTCTGTTTTTTCTCTGTACCTGTATTTTCTTCTATAATAGCCGATTTATAATAAGCTATATAAGAACCTCCTACTGTAATATTAGTAAGTACATGGGTCCCATATTTTGCAACAATTTGATCTGCTGAGTATTTACCTAAATCAGACACAAAGTTAGAAGATAAATATCGAGATAAAAGCTCAACATCTGCATCTACAAAATATTTTCTTTGTTTCTTTGTCACTTCTGCTTTAGCAAAAGAATATTTAGAAGAATATGAATATTTAGAGGCAGACTTAAATCCAGCGGAAAGAGTGCCAGAAAAGAATCCTTCAGCATCTTTTTTAATATCCATGGCTGCTACAGATCCCTTAAAATTTGAATCAGTTATCACATTCTGAAGAAAAGATTGGGCATCTTCACCTGCAACAATTTTTTGGTCTATGGTTCCAATGAAAGGATTATAAAACCGATCACCATTATCTCTTATTAATGCTTTGACATCAATAACTTGTAAACGAGTAGAGTTCTCCCCTAAATAATCCTCTGTTATATCATATCCAAACCCCAGTACATCATAGACACCATCTCCTGCCATACGGGAACTCATATCTTCTGTTTCATTCCTTTGCATTTCACAAACGTCATAAGTATTTGTACAAGAAACCAGCACTCCTACAAATAAAAAATAAC
>JAIHTM010000442.1 GCA_022713905.1 Collinsella sp. | reverse complement strand
GGCGGATTCTAGTGGTGGTTGCAACACCTGGTGTTTTTGGTGTTGTTGTCTTGGTTTTCTAGGTTAGCTTGCGGTGTCGAGGAGTTCGAGGATTTTCTCGCTTGGTTTCATGTAGCCGAGGGTCTTGCGTGGCCGGTCGTTGAGTTCCTCGGCGACCGCGTCGAGGTAGTCCTCGGGGTATTTGGATAGGTCGGTGCCCTTGGGGAAGTATTGGCGCAACAGGCCGTTGGTGTTCTCGTTGGTGCCGCGCTGCCACGGGGAGTGCGGGTCGCAGAAATAGACCCGCATGTCCAGGCTCGCGCCGATCTGCTTGTGCAGGGCGAGTTCCGAACCCTGGTCCCAGGTCAGCGAGTTGCGCAGGAGCCTGGGCAGGTTCCGCATCTTGCGGACGATGGCCTGCTGGACCTGGCCTGCGTCGTGCCCGTCGGGCAGGTGCAGCAGGATCGTGAACCTGGTGGCGCGTTCGACCAGGGTGCCGATGGCGCTCCTGTTCGCCGAACCGGTGATCAGATCACCCTCCCAATGGCCGGGGACGGCCCGGTCCTCGACCTCGGCGGGCCGGTCCGAGATCATGACCATGGGATCCCGGAACCGGGGTCTGCGACCCGCGCCGCCACGGGGTTTGCGTTGGGCGCGGCCCTGGCGCATGGCCCGTTTCAGCTCGGCTTTCAGCTCGCCCTTGCCCTGGACGTAGATGGCCTGGTAGATCGTCTCGACGCTTGCGTGCATGTCCTCATTATCGGGGAAGTCATGCCTGAGCCGGTTGCCGATCTGCTCGGGACTCCAATGCCGTCCAAGGCCGGCGAGTATCTCCCGCCACAGGCGCGTGCCCGGCCCGGCTTTCCTGGGCCTGGGGCGTTTGAGCCGGTCGGCGCTCGATTGCTGGGCGTGGTACGGCTCGTAGCATCCGGTCAGGGGGTTCGTGTTGCGTCGTATCTCGCGGCTCACGGTGGCCGGGTTCCGGTCAAGGAGGCGGGCGATGGCGCGTATGCCGTCGCCCAGGCGCAGCCGGTCGGCGATCAGGATGCGTTCCTCCTGGCCCAGATAGCGGGCGTGTATCTTCCTGGGCTTGTCCATGGTGGAACGATACCAGTCCACCG
>JAIHTM010000441.1 GCA_022713905.1 Collinsella sp. | reverse complement strand
TATCTGCTGGCGCCGGTATTGCGGATACGATTCAGACATATGCAGATTTTGAGGTGGCGATGTCTGAAGTAAAAGCAATATCAGGCGCCACAAGCGAAGAGTTTGCACAGCTGACTGAAAAGGCAAATCAAATGGGAGCTGTCACGAAGTTTACTGCTTCCGAATCGGCAGAAGCATTTAAATACATGGCGCAGGCAGGCTGGGATGCAAAGGAAATGATGGATGGAATCGAGGGCTTGATGGCGCTCGCCGCAGCATCAGGAGAAGATCTTGGAACAACGTCTGACATTGTAACGGATGCCCTTACAGCATTCGGATTGGCAGCGAAAGATAGCGGACGTTTTGCTGATGTGATGGCTATGGCGGCCAGTGCGACAAATACAGACGTTGCCAAAATGGGCGACACGTTTAAGTATGTCGCTCCGGTTGCAGGTGCTTTGGGATATAGCATTGAAGATACGGCTGTCGCAATAGGATTAATGGCTAATAATGGAATTAAGGCATCGCAGGCGGGCACAAGTTTAAGGAGTCTTTTAACAAATTTGACACATCCGGTAGGGCAGGCAGAAGATGCGGTTAAAGCCCTCGGAATTAGCATAACGAATGCTGATGGCTCCGTAAAACCATTATCTCAGACTTTGCAGGAATTGAGGTCAAAATTCAGTGCTTTATCTGAAGCTGAGCGGGCGCAGTATGCGGCTATGTTGGCAGGACAGGAAGGTATGAGTGGGTTGCTGGCCATTGTTAATGCCTCGGATCAGGACTTTGCAGATCTTACAGAGCAGATCAATAACAGCTCAGGAGCTGCGCAGGAAATGTCTGATATTATGATGGATAATCTTGCGGGTAAATTCGAACTCTTCACAGGGGCTCTTGATTCTATGAAGATGTCTCTTGGGGAAAAGTTCAAACCATATCTCTTGGATGCCTTGGAGTGGTTGACAAATAAAGTACCGGATGTAGAAAATGCATTGCTTACCGCCATGAACTCCTTTGACCGCTTTGTAGAGAAAACAAAATCGAAAATAGATAAGTTTACAGCTACGGATGAGTGGCAGAATGCGGATTTATTCGGAAAAATTAGTATTGCATGGGATGAATT
>JAIHTM010000440.1 GCA_022713905.1 Collinsella sp. | reverse complement strand
GTCTAGTACACCATGCCCATGGCGTCCTGAACCTCGGCCAAGGTCTGCTCGGCGATCTCATTGGCGCGACGGTTGCCCTCGTGCAGGACGTCCTTTACGTAATCCAGGTCGTTCTCGTAGCGCTGGCGACGCTCACGGATCGGCGCGAAGTACTCGTTGACGGCCTCGGTCACGTACTTCTTGAGCTGGCCGGAGCCGCCCATGCCAATCTCCTCGGCAATCTCGACTTCGGAACGGCCGGTGCAGATGGCAGCCGTCGAAAGCAGGCCGGACACGCCGGGGCGGTTCTCGGGATCGAACGTGATCATGCGCTCGGAGTCGGTCTGGCTCTTCTTGATGCGCTTGGCCGTCTCCTCGGCGGTCATCGAGATGTTGATGGCGTTGCCGTAGCTCTTGCTCATCTTGCGACCGTCCAGGCCCGGCAGCAGCGGGGTCTCGGACAGCAGTGCGTCGACCTCGGGGAACACCTTGCCGTAGCGGTTGTTAAAGCGGCGGGCGATGGTGCGGGTGAGCTCGATGTGCGGCAGCTGGTCGCGACCGACCGGCACCACGTTGCCCTTGCAGAACAAGATGTCGCAAGCCTGGTGCACCGGGTAGGTGAGCAGAAGGCCAGTGAGCTCGTGGCCCGAGGCCTCCATCTCGGCCTTGACCGTGGGGTTGCGCGCCAGCTCGGCCTCGGAGACCAGCGACAGGAACGGCAGCATGAGCTGGTTAGCGGCGGGTACGGCGGAGTGCGCGTAGATCATGGTCTTGTCGGGGTCGATGCCGCAGGCAAGGTAGTCCATGACCATGTTGTACACGTTGTCCTGGATGTGCTCGGTCGTGTCGCGGTCAGTGATGACTTGGTAGTCGGCGATGAGCACGTTGGTCTTGGCGCCCATGTTCTGCAGCTCAACACGGCCCTTGAGGGTGCCGAAGTAGTGACCCAGGTGCAGACGGCCGGTGGGGCGGTCGCCGGTGAGCATGGTGAACTTCTCGGGCGTCTTGGCCAGGCCCTCGCGAATGGCGTTGCTCTTTTGCAGCGCGACTTCGTAGCTGTTCTCGTTTGGCATGATTGCTCCTAACGTATGTTCATGGGTCAAGATGATAACGCGTTTATTGGAGGGGCGG
>JAIHTM010000099.1 GCA_022713905.1 Collinsella sp. | reverse complement strand
CCTCTAACCAAAACCACCACAAAGGGGACAGGCACCTTTGTGGTGGTTTTCCAACCGCAAAGGAAGCAACCATGAAAGCACTCGTCATCAACGGCCCCAACCTCAACATGCTCGGCATTCGCGAGCCGGGCATCTATGGCAGCGACAACTACGACCGCTTAGTGCAGATCTGCCAGGAAGCGGGCGCCGCACAGGGCTTCGACGAGGTCGAGGTTTTCCAGTCCAACCACGAGGGCAGCATCGTCGACAAGATCCAGGAGGCCTACGGCAAGGTCGACGGCATCGTCATCAACCCGGCGGCTTACACGCACACGAGTGTGGCGATCCTCGACGCCCTCAAGGCCGTCGCCATCCCTGCCGTCGAGGTCCACATCAGCGCCGTCGAGACCCGCGAAGACTTCCGCCAGGTGAGCTACGCCCGCCTGGCCTGCTTCGCCACCATCACCGGCGAGGGCCTGCAGGGCTATGCTCACGCTCTGGAGCTGCTGAGGGAGCGTCTCGAAAAGTAAAATGGCGACCCCAACGAACAGTAGTGGCTTGCTCGCGCTCGGCTCCAGCAGCATACAAGACAAAAAAGCCCAGACCATCAAGCGGTCCGGGCTTAATAAACGATGGTGCTCCATGGCGGATTCGAACCGTCGACCTTGGGATTAGAAGTCCCCTGCTCTATCCAACTGAGCTAATGGAGCAAATAACCGCACGCCCAAGCAAGCGCAAGCCTGTCAGGCGCAAGTAATTATAACCTAGTTGAACTGCTCACGGTACGCCTTGCAGACCTTATCAACCGGGCCGTCCATGCGAAGGTCACCCTTCTCAATCCAAACGGCACGCTGGCAGATGCGCTCAACCTGCTCCATGGAGTGCGAAACGAACAGAACTGTCACGTCGCCGCTCTGGATAAAGTGCTGGATGCGGGCCTCGCACTTCTGCTGGAAGAACACATCACCGACGGAAAGTGTCTCGTCAACGATCAGAATATCAGGCTCAGTGATCGTTGCGATTGCAAAGGCGATACGCGCGACCATGCCCGAGGAGAAATTCTTAAGCGGCATGTCGACAAAGTTCTGAAGCTCAGCGAACTCAATAATGCCGTCAAAGTTGGCATCGATGAACTCCTTGGTATAGCCGAGCAGGGCACCGTTCAGATAGATGTTCTCGCGGGCGGTCAACTCGGGGTCAAAGCCGGCACCAAGCTCAATCAGCGGCGCGATGTTACCGTGCACCTTAACGCTGCCTTCGCTAGGCTCAAGCACGCCAGCGATAATCTTGAGCATCGTGGACTTGCCGGAGCCATTGGTGCCGACCAGGCCCACGACCTCGCCACGATGAATATCGAACGAGATATGCTTGAGCGCCCTAAACTCCTCAAAGAACAGCTCGTGCTTGGCAAGCTTGATGAAGTACTCCTTGAGGTTGGTCAGCGACTCGGACGCCATGTTAAAGATCATGGTGACGTCGTCGACCTCGACAGCCAGAGGCTGCTCGCTGTAATCAACAACAGATTCAGTCATCACAGCACTCCTTAGATGTAGAGGATGAACTTGCGCTCGGACTTATGGAACACGGTGTAGCCAATAACAAGCGCAAGAACCGCCCAAGCGACGCACATGCCAAACGTCAAAAGCGAGGGCGTGGTCTGGAACAGGAAGATATCGCGCATAAACTGCAGGTAGTTATACATGGGGTTCGCATAGACCAGAATGCGCACGAGATGCGGCATTTGCGCAACGAAGTCGGTCGTCCAGAAAATAGGCGTGATGTAAGTCCACGCCGTGATGACGACGCTCCACAGATGCATGACATCGCGGAAAAAGACCGTAAGGGCAGAGAGCATCATGCCCAGGCCCATGCAGAAGCACATAAGCAGCAGCAGGCAAACCGGCAGCAGAATCAGGTGCCAAGAAGGCATAACGCGGAACCACAGCATAACGATGGCGACGGCGACCAGCGAGAAGGCAAAGTTGACCAGCGAGAAGAGCACCTTCTGCACCGGGAAAACCCAACGGTGCACTTTAACTTTCTTAAGCAGCGGAGCCGCACCCACGATGGACGTCAGAGCCTGGTTCGTAGACTCGGACATGACGGCAAAGGTAACGTTACCCACGATCAAGTACAGCGGATACATTTCGGGCGTAATCGAGCCATTTCGGCCCTGGGCGAAAATCGTCGAGAACACGATCGCCATGACGATCATCATCAGCAGTGGGTTAAGCACCGACCATGCGACGCCCAGAACGCTACGGCGGTACTTGATCTTAAAATCCTTGGTAACCAGCTGACGAAGGATAAACGCATCCTTCTCAAATTCGTTCTTAGCAAACGTCGCAGGCAGACTGCGAGTTTCTTGTTGCTTTGTCTGATCCGACACGGATGCAACTCCTTTACTCGTAATCGTTGACAAACGAACAGTATAGACCCGCTCCTAGCACCGGAAGGCGGCATTGCGAAACTGGAAAACTATCCCACAACATCGTTTTCGGGACGTCTTCCATCAGACAGCATGCCGCGAGCGACCACCACAAGCACGGCAGGAAGACCAAATTGAGCAGCCACGATATAACGAGGCCAGTACCAAATAGGACTGGCAATAAAGAGCGTCCCGTACAACAACAAAAATGGCAAAAGCGGCAAAGCAAACCTTGCGCGACCACAAGACACCAACAGTGCTGTCGAAAACATGAGCAACCAAAAGACAACGGCGCCAGGAATAGACCAAGCGCTCAGTCCAAGCGCCACATCAACATCATCGCCGAGGGGCGCAAGCAAGTTGCGAAATGAAACTCCCGTAGAAGCCTTTGCGTCGGCCACAAGGTTATACGGAACGCCCATGAGGAAGTTTTCAGGCAGACCGTCAGCACCCTTTACATTTGGGGCCCAAAAACCAAACGTCTGCAGTTCCCACGCCTCAAAGTATATCGAAGGGTTACGCGAAAGCATCGAGGCCCAATGAGCCCAGAATCCATCCTTTAAATGGTCCGAATTAAAGTCATCGTTCCATTTAAGCGGATCGATAATACTGGGGTGGTAAACCTCTTTGTAACGATCAAGCGGGAGCAGCTCGTTCATATAAGAACGGTCGGACTCGGACATTCCGCCATCGAGCGCGGCAACGCGAGCCATCTGAGCAAGCGGAATACCCACTGACTCAACATCCTCCGATGGAACAACGCCCAGAGCCGAGTACACGGGCCCCGTAATAACCAAGCATGTGACAAGCGCAAATCCAAGAGATACGGTCAAACGAGAGGCAGGTTTCATCGGGGCAATGCAGCCGAGTCGGCCCAAAGCTACAACTATCGCAAGCACCACGAATAGCGCAGCGCAAATATACAAACCGTTATTCCGTAGAAGCATAACGCCCAACGCTAGGGCACCAAAAACGAGCAAACGCAACGCGCTCGACCGGGAATCCTTTCCCGTGACGGCATCGGCAAGCATGGTCACCATCAAGACAAGACAGCAGGAAAACAACGGGTCTTTCCAAAGCGCCACAGAATAAAGAGCGCAATACCGTGACAAGCCAAAATAGACTACGAGCAGCCAAGACCAGCGAGAGGAGACCCCCAAGCGGGAAGTCACCCAAATTGAAAGATAGCCAAACGTGCTGGCAACACAGGCCATCTGAAGCACCGTTAGCAAGGCAACGCCCACCGAAGGGCTCATCCCCATGAGGCCTGCAATTTTGATACAAGCAGCCATCATCATGGTGAATGCAACCGGATGATGGTTGCTCAAAGGGTTCCACCCCATAATCTGAGCAAACGACGAGAAGGTGTCCCCAAAAAACAGACCGGGACAATACCTCAGGAAGAACGGGAGATACAAAAGAAATATCACTAGAGCACGGACCGCAACAGATAGGAGTCGAATGGACGAGTCGCCATCATTAGCCCGCAGCGAATCTTTGCAGAAAACACAGCAGCGGTAACGACAAGACAGCTGAACAAGCACTGACAAGACCCAAAAGACCAGCGCCGACATCACCCAAAAAGCAACAAAATCAATCGCGGAATACGGCTCAATATAGTTCTCGTAAATCCCGCCGGCAATTACCGGGTCAGTCACGCGAATATGCGCTCCCAGCACAAGAACAAACGAAAATACAAGGGAAATCACTAAGCAGCAAGCTCTACCAACAACAGACGGAAATGCAAAATCCCTGCACGCAAACCAATTGAAATAAACCAATGATGCGATTATCGCAACACATGCCAAGACAGATGGAAACAGGTCGAAGGAACCACTACAATACGTCACCGTAGCGATGCTTGCTGCAAACAGCAAAACAGCACGTGTCACATCTAATAACCTGAACTCTCGAATCAATGCGCCCATCCTAACCACGAAACAAACGATTCGATTGTACGCGACCAAAGGAACCTTCATGGCCGAGCAAACGATTGCCGTTATTATCCCCTGTTACAACGAGGCAGTCACCATCGGAAAAGTCATCGACGACTTTCACCGCGAGCTTCCGCAAGCGACGGTCTACGTATACGACAACAACTCGTCAGATAACACCTCTCACATTGCTGCAGAGCACGGTGCCACGGTGCGTTTTGAGCCGCGTCAGGGAAAAGGCAACGTCTGCCGTCAGATGTTTCGCGACATCGACGCCGATTGTTACCTGATGGTCGACGGCGACGACACCTACCCTGCCGAAGCGGCAAAGGCCCTCTGCGAGCCCATCCTTAACGGCACGGCCGACATGACCGTAGGCGACCGCCTTTCCAATGGAACCTATGCCGAGGAAAACAAGCGAGCCTTCCATGGTTTTGGCAACAACCTAGTTCGCGCCATGATTAAGTGGATCTATGGCTTCAGCTTCGATGACGTTATGACGGGCTATCGCGCAATGAGTCGCCCGTTTGTCAAAACGTTCCCCGTACTTTCCGAGGGATTTCAAATCGAAACCGAGCTCTCCATCCATGCCGTCGATCACCGCTGGCGCATCAAGGACGTGCCCATTGAGTACCGCGATCGCCCCGAAGGATCCGAGTCTAAGCTCAATACCGTCAGTGACGGCATCAAGGTCGTCGCTATGATCGGCACGCTGTTCAAGGACTACCGTCCGCTCAAATTCTTCAGCCTGGTCGCGCTTCTGTTTGCGATTATCGGCCTCGCCCTGGGCATCCCCATCGTCGTCGAATATTTCCAGACCGGTCTCGTCCCCCGCTTCCCCACCGCAATGCTCGCCGCATCTTTCATGTTCCTTTGTGGCCTGAGTCTCGCGACGGGGCTTATCCTTGATTCCGTTGCAAAGGTTGAGCGTAAGCAGTGGGAGGTCAACGTGTATAACACATATAGCTGCAGCATTCCCTCCAGCGCAAATAAAAACGAGAGGTAAGTCGCATGCCGCTCATTTCCATTGTCGTGCCGTGCTACAACGAGCAAGAATCGCTTCCGATCTTTCTCAAAGAGCTCGATGGCGTCGTTCGCATCATGACTCAGCAAGACCCCAGCATCTCCTTTGAAGCCGTCCTCATCGACGATGGCTCAGCGGACAAAACGCTCACCGTCATGAAGGCGGAAGCCGCGGCGGCGCATCCATACGTCATCCACTGGCACTCTTTCTCACGCAACTTTGGCAAGGAGGCGGCACTGTTCGCCGGACTCCAGCACGCAAAGGGTGACTATGTCGCCACCATGGACGCCGACATGCAGGACCCGCCCTCGCTGCTGCCGCAGATGTACGAGGTCTTGCAAACCGAAGACTACGACAACGTCGCTACGCGCAGGACCACCCGCAAAGGCGAGCCTCCCATCAGGTCGTTCTTCGCCCGCATGTTCTACAAGATCATCAACCGCATTTCCAATGCGGACATCGTCGACGGCGCTCGCGACTTTAGGCTCATGAAGCGCCCCATGGTTAACGCCATCGTCTCCATGGGCGAATATAACCGATTCTCCAAGGGCATTTACGGCTGGGTCGGCTTCAAGACTAAATGGCTCCCCTACGTAAACGTCAACCGCGTAGCCGGCGAGACCAAGTGGAGCTTTTGGTCGCTGCTCATCTACTCCATCGACGGCATCGTCGCGTTTTCCACGGCGCCGCTCTCCCTCGCCGCTCTCACGGGTATCGTTTTCTGCCTCATCGCCATTCTGGGATTCGTCGTCATCCTGGTCAAAACACTCGTTTGGGGTGACCCCGTCGGCGGATGGCCGTCGCTCGCCTGCCTCATAACGCTGTTTGGCGGCATGCAGCTTCTGTGCTTAGGAATCATCGGTGAATACTTGGCAAAAGCCTACTTGGAAACCAAACGACGTCCCATCTATATCATTCGAGAATCCAACGAGGAATCTGATGAAACGGTCCAATAAATGCACGTTCAAGAATGTAGCATTCTATGCTGCCTGCTTTGCGTTTACCGTCGCGCTCTTTGTCGCACTTGCAGCGGCGGGGCACGTCTACCCCTTTGGCGACAACTCGTTTCTCGCTAGCGACCTCAAGTACCAGTACATCGACTTCTTTGCTTGGTTCCGGCGCGTCCTTTTGGGCGAGGAGAATCTTCGCTACTCCTTTTCTCAGGGACTGGGCATGAACACGTGGGGGCTCTATAGCTACTATCTCGCCAGCCCCTTTAACCTGCTCTGCGTACTGTTTCCTCAAGACAAGCTGACGCTCTTTGTGTTTGTTATCACCGCGCTCAAGCTCGGCTGTATCCACATCAGCAGCGCCTGGTTCCTGCAAAAGCGCTTTGGCCTACCCAAGCCCGCAGCATTCCTGCTTTCCCTCTCGTTCACATTTTGCAGCTGGACCATCAGCAACCTGCGCAACCCGCTCTGGATCGATTGCCTCATCCTGCTGCCCATCTGCGCCTACGGATGCTACGAACTCATCCGCAAGCAGCGCATGACCCGCCTCGTCATCGCAACGGCGCTCAATGTCATGTTCTGCTGGTATACGGCCTACATCAGCATCCTGTTCCTCTGCATCTTCGTATTGGTCGAATTTATCGATTGTGTAACAGAAGAAGGATTTAGCTTGAAGCTCATGCTCGATCGAGCCCTGCGATTCGCCGGGGGTATCGCGCTTGGACTGCTCCTGTCCGCATGGACCTTTTTGCCGACCATCCTTGCCATGTCCAAGGGCGGTCCCGTTCTGGCACTCGGCCCCCTACTTAAAACCAGCCTCAAGTCGCTTATCAGGGGCTTTCTTCCCTGCATGTGGGTAAACAACGATAGCACACCGCAGTTCCATTGCGGCATCATCATGATGCTGCTTGCGTTGAGCCTGCTGGTTAACCGCACGGTTTCAATCAAGACGCGTATCGCAACACTCGTCGTCACGATAACCCTGGTCGCAAGCTCCGTTTTGGGCCCGCTCGAGTACATCTGGTGCGGCATGCGCGTTCCTAACGGCTTCTACTCGCGCACAGCTTTTTTGCTTAGCTTCTTTGCGTTGTGGGCCGCAGGATACGCGTTGCAGAAACTCAATGAGCGGCCAACATTACGTCGAGCCCATCGTCCGGCCATCATCATGCCGCTCCTGGCGCTCACGGCAATTGAACTATTTGCCAACGCCCATGTTATGTGGAACCAGCTGTACACAGGCTATTCCGAAGAAGCCAACAGCGCCTATGTCGCCACCGCAACCAACACGATCACAGCCATTCAAGGCCAGGATTCGGCGTCTTTCTACCGCATCGACCGTACGATCACGCGCGCCGATAGCGCTGCCCTCAACGAAGGCCTGGCGCTTGGATACAACCAACTGTCTTCATATTCATCGGCAAACAACCCGCAGGCAATTGCACTGCTCAACTCCCTTGGATACAGCAGTGTCGGCGAGTTTTCGACCCGTTATGCAGAGCCCATTCTTGCCGTCGATGCCTTACTGGGAGTCAAGTATGCCATACCCGAGAACGCACCTGCGGGATACGTTTCGGCCAAGACGAATCAGGCGGACTCCACAAGCGCGGTGTACGAGAACCCCTATGCGCTCAGCATTGGCGTCGCAGCCTCAAGCGATATCCAAAACAGCACGCTGAAGATCGAAAACCCCTTCGAAAAGCAAAACGACCTCTACAGCAAAATCCTAGGCCGCGAGGTAAAGCTCTATACCAAAATCGAGGCCACGAACACGGAAGATGACGAGAACTTAAGGCAGTGGAACGTCACCGTGCCGTCGGGTTCCATCGGATATCTCTACATCAACAAAGATGCGACTGCCGGCAGCTATTGGCCCGTCGCCCTTACCATCGACCAGAAAACGATTGAAAACGAGGCCTGGAGATTCGACAATAATATCCGCCAGATTGCGGATACATCGGACGCCCCGAGCCAGCATACGGTGTCAATCGGAGTCGCAGAGGGCCATACAGACATGCCCCAAAACAATGAACCGGTCTTTTACGCCCTCAATCTGGACGTTTTCATACAGATCATTAACGAGCTTAAGACGAGCGAGTTTATTCCGACGGTTTTTGAGGACGGAAGGATCGAAGGCGAGTATACCGCCAAGGATGACGGCAACCTGCTGCTGAGCGTTCCGTACGATGAGGGCTGGAACGTAAC
>JAIHTM010000098.1 GCA_022713905.1 Collinsella sp. | reverse complement strand
CTCGGCCTGTCCGCAGCCACACTCGGGCACTTGGAACGGGGGAAACGGCGGTCGACGAAACTGGAGAGGAGGTATTACGAGCTCCTGTGCGAATTGGAGGGAGCGCTCCCGCAAACTGCCTCTTGACAACTTATAGGAGCGTCGGTTTTATTGAGCATTTGCCGCGGTGTGCTCGGCATATCCAAATAAGTCTACTCACTTGCATCTAAGACGCACCAGATAGGCAAAAACCGCCGCAAAAAGGGGCCGGTTCCCTTCGCGGCTGTTGTTAATACGCCGAGCTTGTTATCGTAAAAGCCAATCACGCGCCGAAACCACACTACAGTCTTTCGACTCATACGTTGAGTCCACGCGGGCTACAACATAGCGCGCATCTTTTGCAATGTCGATCTCATCGCATACAGTCTGTAGATGGCGGGCGTACTTATCGTGATACGTTCTGGATGATTTTATTTCGATAGCCTTGGGACTCCCTGAGTTTGTACAGTCGAGCAAATCGATTTCACGCTTGCTGTCGTCCCTATAGAAATACAGCTCGGGATTCTCGCCCACGTTGAGATGGCTCTTCGCCGTTTCGGAAACGATGAGGTTTTCGAAAACGGCCCCCAGATAAGGGCTCTCCAATAGTTGCTCCAGTGATCCAATTTTGAGCAAGTAGCAGAGCAGCCCCGTGTCGTAAAAATAGAGCTTGGGCGTTTTAGTTAGACGCTTCTTGGCATTTGCATAATAGGGCTGCAGCGAAAACGTCAGGTAGCTCTGCTCCAGGATGGACAACCAGCTTTTAATGGTCGATACGCTCACGCCCGTATCTCGAGAAAGCGAGGATATATTGATGAGGGCACCGACGCTCTGAGCAATTATGGACAGAAACTTATGAAACTCCGCCTTATTGCGCACATCAAGCAAGCCCACAACATCGCGCTCAACATAGGTATCGATATAGCTGGGAAAATAAACCGAGGACGGCATTCCGGCGGAACGCAGGCGAGGGTATCCCCCTTCGAGCGCGAACAAATCCACTTCCAGCTGCCCCTGCTGGCCCCTCTCCGCTTCTCGAAACGATAATGGCAGCAATTTCAAGATCCCGACTCGCCCGGCAAGAGACTGCCCAATGCTTTTCATCATCAAAAAGTTTTGCGAGCCTGTAAGGATGTATTGACCGGCGTCTCCCCGCTCATCCGAAACAACCTGGATCATTGAAAACAAATCCGGGGCGTATTGCGCCTCATCGATGATGAGTCCGCCCTTTCGGTTGCGGATAAAACTCACCGGATCCTCCAAGGCCGCGCGCCTCGTTTGAGGGTCCTCAAGCGTGACGTAGGAATAGTCGGGAAAGGTATGCCGAACCAGCGTAGACTTACCGCTCTGCCTAGGCCCTGTCAACGACACAACAGGAAACCAGCCTGCCATGCGAATGAGTAACTCATGCAAATCCCTGTTAATGAACTCAGCCATATCAACGCCCCTTATTGCGCTGTTACCATAATCGGATAGTTTCATTCGCCATAATCTTATATTAGCGTTTACCACAATCTTATAGTAGCCTAGTTCAAAAGCATTATTTTTAGAGCCGAAATCTCAGACCCTAAATAACAAAAGCCACCACAATGGGGGCTGTCCCCATTGTGGTGGCTTGCAGGCGAGTTAACTTGTTCGACTATCGTACGCCAGCCATGTCCGAGCCTAGAGCGTGGCAAGGCGCTTGGACTCGTGCGCGGCGAGCGCAATGGAGATGATGCCGGTAATGGCGTCGGCCACCACCAGGGCGATCCACACGCCCTCAACACCCATCATGTTGCCGAGGAGGTACATAAGCGGCACTGAGCAGATCACATAGCGAAGCAGGCCGGTAAACGTGGCGACACCAACCTTCTCGACCGCCTGGAAATATATCGACATGGTCATGGCAAGATAGCCCAGGGCAACAGCCAGGATGACGGTACGCGTGGCGTTGGCGGCAACCTCAACGAGCGCAGGATCGCTGCCGGCAAAGAAGGCGCACACCGGAGTGGCGGCAAGCCAGAGCGCGACGGTGACCAGCGCCAGCGTCACAACCTGGTACTTAAGCGTGCAAGAGAGCGTCTCCTTAAGGCGCGCCCAAGCCTTTGCGCCGGCGTTGAAGGCAGCGATGGGCTGCAGGCCATAGGAGAAGCACTGGGCAACCATCATGGTGATGTAGAGGATGTAGCCGTTGATCACGCCAAAGGCTGCGATGTAGAGCGAGCCCATGTCGCCGCCGAGCGAGCCCAAAAGCGAGTTGGCAACGGTGTTAAAGATAAAGGTCGCGCCCTGGACCAGGAAGAACGGGAAGCCGATCTTGAGGATCTGGCCGCAGACGGCGAGGTCGAGCTTAAGGTCGGCCAGGCTAATCTGGAGCTGGGACTTTTTGCCCCCGATGAACCAGAAGATACCGATGGCCCAGATACCGATGGAAAGCCCGTAGTACACGCCGGCGCCCATAACGCCAAACTTGAGCACAAACGTAGAAAGCGCGAGCCAGCAGATGGCAACGATGGCTGAAACGGTCATGAGGTTGGCCTGGACCTGAACCTTCTCGTCCACACGCATCACAGCGGTGACCATCTGGCCAATGACCGTGAGCGGCAGCAGCACGGCGAAGGTGCGCACGCCGGCAACGGTATCGGCCATGATGTCGGGCGTGGCGCCAAAGAATGCGCAGATGGGCTCGGTAAACACGGCCATCACCACAGCAAGCAGCACACTCACAATCGTGGTGAGCCAAAAGCCCTGGCTAAAAGCCTTGCTTGCGCCCTTAATGTCGCCGGCACCCAAAAGGTTGCCCACCACGGCGGGCACGCCGGTGCCAAACAGGTTGCCAAAGGCCAGGTTGATGTACTCGACCGACATGATAATCGAGACGCAGGCCAGGCCGTGGGCACCCAGGCCCCAACCCATCACGAGGCCCTCGAGGACCACCATGATGATCTGGGCGAGCATGCCCTGGCCGGTGACGATGGTGTACTTACGCACCAGACCGGGAATCGGTTGGGAGGCGAGCTCGCGCTCCTCCTCCACGGCAGCGGTTACTTCTTCTGCCATTGTTCTCCCCTTTCCTTGAGAGAGTAGTGCTGAATGGATGTCAGGCGGCTGACAACTGGCGCCAAGCCGCCCAACCAAACGATGGCGCTAGGCCTCAAAGACCACCTTGCCGGCGATCATCATAAGGGCCGCGGTAGCCTCGAGCACCTCTGCCGGCTCGCAGGTAAAGAGATTGCGGTCGAGTACGCAAATGTCGGCTTGCTTGCCGCAGGCGAGTGTGCCGATGCGGTCCTCAGCATGCATAGCGTAGGCGCTGCCGTAGGTGTATGCGCGCAGGGCCTCGGCCATAGTGATTCGCTCCTCGGGGAACCAACCCTCAGGATTAGATCCATCCTCGAGCATGCGGTAGACCGCTCCATAGACTTCCTCCATAGGCTCAAGCCCCACGACCGGGAAGTCGGAGCCCAGATGCACGCAGGCACCGCTCGCGAGCAGGCTATGAATTGGCCACGAGAGCGCCGCGCGCTCGGGACCAACGGCGTCGTCCTTTGCCAAGTCTGCCATATCAAGCAGCATATGCCACGGCTGCATGGCCGGACAGACGCCGAGCTCCGCATAGCGCGGCAAATCCTCAGGTTGAACAGTCTCGTTGTGCTCCATGGAGTGACGACAGCCCATAAGACCGTAACGCTTCTCGCCCTCCTCGAAGCAGTCCAGGATAAAGCGTACGGAACGATCGCCTATGGCATGGATGCGCGTGTCGACACCCCACTCAAGCGCTTTAAGGATGGCTTTGCGCACACGCTCAGGTTCCTCAGCCGGCTCGCCACAGGTCTCGGGAGCATTAGCATAGGGCTCGAGCATCCAAGCAGTATGATCGGAACACACACCGTCAATGAACTGCTTAAAGCCATGCC
Organism: Collinsella sp.; assembly: GCA_022713905.1. Taxonomy (GTDB): domain Bacteria; phylum Actinomycetota; class Coriobacteriia; order Coriobacteriales; family Coriobacteriaceae; genus Collinsella. Next base: position 4,688 of record JAIHTM010000098.1, on the reverse strand, counting down.
ACTCGACTTGCGTGCCCGGGAAGTCGTATTTCGCCCAAATCTCCTCGAGCGTCATGGCCTCGTTCTCAAAAAGGTCTGTGTACATGAACACGCGCAACGGAAGTTCGCCCTTGCGGTTAAGCTCCGCGAGGAATTTATAGGGGTTATCCATGCTCACAAAAGTGGGGTTTACCATGCCGACTGTCGTAATACCGAGAGCGTTGGCACGATGCGCGGTCTTGGCAAAGGAAGCACTAGCCACCTCGGGGGCAGGATTGTATACCTCATCCAAGAAAAGGGATCCCGCGTTGTTCGAGAAGACCCCAGTGGGGTTGCCAGCTTCATCCCTAAGAATCTTGCCGCCTGATGGGTCTGGCGTTTCAGCAGTAATGCCGATTTTCTCGATTGCGCAGGTGTTGGCACTAAACGTGTGCACGTCAACCTGCTGCAAAAAGACCGGACGGTCCGAAATGTACTCATCGATCATTGCCGCCGTAGGCATCTCGGGCACGTCCCACTGGAACTGGATAACCTGATAGCCCACGATCCACTCGTTGTTCGGGTGGTCTTCGGCAAACGCCTGCACGCGTTCCATACACTGCTCAAAGCTTGTGCAATCGATGAGATTGACGGCGAAATCGGGATCGGACACAAAGGCGCCCTGGGCATAGTGAGTGTGTGAGTCGATGATGCCAGGCATGACGAGCTTATCGCCATAGTCGCGCACCTCGGTATCGGGCCCGATAAAAGCGTCGAGGTACTTATCCTCGCCGCACGCAACAATCCTGTCACCTGCGACGGCAACGCCGCCCTTGAACGGGGCCAGCCCGTCACCAGTGAACACAGCATTACTTTTGATGACTAAATCCGCTTTGTCCATATGAGCCTCCTCAGACGTTACAGGACAATGGATGAGCGCCACGATACGACGCGCCCAATCGGTGAGGGAGCATTTGTCGCTCCCTACATGACACGTGCCTACGAGCGGTCGGGCGTCTGTCCAGCGCCCTACGCCCCGTGTCAACACCCATTGACGCACCTCCTGCACAAGCTGCCAAGATGGAAGCGAGCGAACGGACGGCTTAAGAAGGTTTACACGTCTGAGCAGGTATTTTATTGTCAAAGTTTATTGTCGCTTCATTACGCCAAGTGGTCTGCGATACGCCGTCAGCCGAACCACTCCAGCCTTACGAGCGCCAGAATGTCTCAATCAAGTCGTCACGCGCCTTGACTTCGCTCTTTACATAGATGCGATGCGGGTGAGCCTTGACGGTACCCGGACTAATCACAAGTTCGTTAGCAATATTTTGGACATCGAGTCCACGCAATACGAGTGTAAGCACTTCCTGTTCACGCTTTGAAAGCCCATGCTCGTCCGAGAAAATCACAACACGCGAGACAAGGTCCTCCCGTGCATCACGGCGCTCTGTCGCTACCTCTTCATCGGCACGAGGGTGACGCGAGAACACACGTAAGATATGGCTGAACTGTTTAAATAGCTGAACGGCTGCAGCCACAAACAATAAATTCTCTGAGATATTCCGCTCGCCCAGATACCATAAAAAGGCGCTCACCATCACGTTGTCAACGTCAGGCGTGCAGAATAGGATCATATAGGTATCCTCGATAACCACCATCACGGTAAGCACGCAGGCTATGCGAAAGAATGTCCGAGTGCGCTCAAGGTCGAGCCGCTCAGCCCTATTCTCCGTCTTGCGATAGCGAGCGTAAGCATATACCAAGCAGAATGCCATTCCCAAATCGCGCGTAAGCCAAAAAAGATATTGCTGAACCTGGCCCGCAAAGCCAGTACGAGGCACCAGAGCAAGCTGAAGCACGGCGATCGGTACGACATATGCGGCAACGCGCTTAACGGTCACCTCATCGTGTAAGCGAAACGTTACCCAAAGCCATACGCACGCAAGAATCGCCACGCCCAGCGCGCAGCGCAGTAACGGATGTTGAAGCGGCTCATTAAACGTCACCACATAGTCATATTTGAGCCGGTTGTACTCATCAAAGAAGATCACCGACATATCGAAGATATAGAGAAGGAAGCCCGCGGCCGCCACCAAACAATCGCGTCGACGAGTCATGAGCCATATTACGAGTGCAGTTGATGCCGTCACCAATCCAACGCCCATGACAAGAATCGTGTAGATAAAGAATGCGAAGCTCATACTACTCTCATTCCGCACACAACCAGCTTGATTCCGCATTACAGTTATGGTAAGACATCGAACGAATACCAAGATCGAAAGGAGATGCCATGGCGCCGATTGCACCGCTCAAGATTATTGTCGCGCCCGCCGCCAAGGCCATCGCCAAGATCGGTTCGACCATGACCTACGATGACGTTCCCTGCATCGTTGATGAGCGCAACGACAGCTGCCCTTACCTGGGCCACGTCCCCTACTTTGCGCCTAAGCTCGCTTCCAATCCCGAGCACCGCGAACAGTAATCCAAGATGCGGCAAGCGCCGCGCAGCTCGCGGAGCTACTGTTTTGGTGCAAAGAAACGTTTTGGTGCAAAGAAACCTGTCCTTCTTGCACCAACGCCGGGATTGTCGACGCTGCGGCCGCGGCGCGATACGAGGCGCGAAACCTCGCCCAGCAACACGGCGATCACCACACCCATGAGAATGGGCAGCTTTGCCATTTCGGCGGGCGAGCCGTTGAGCGGCACAATCGTAGCGACAATCGAAAGCACAAGCTCCACCACGGGAATCGCAAGTGCCACCGCAAGCACCTTGCCCTCGAAGGGCGCGCGGAACACGCGCGGGCGATCGTCATATTTGCGCAGGCGCCAAAACGCTGGGAACATCGGGATATAGCTCATAAGCAAAAAGACGACGTTCATCGAGAAGAAAACCCAAAAGACGTCGGAGCCCTCGCCCAGCGGAATCTGAAGCAGTAGTACCAGGCTGGCAAAACAACCGTTAATGATTGCCGAGCCATTGGGCATGCCGGTCTTCTTGGACACCAGCGCAAAGGGACGCGGCATATTGCCATGACGCGCGGCATAGCTCGCCACGTTGTTAACGCCAAAGCTCCAGCAGATCATGTTGGCGAACAGCGTCACCAAAAAGGCCACGCCCACGACCATCGTCAGCGGATGGCTGCGCCCCAACATGGCGGCGACCGCGTCCACAATGCCCGAATCGAGCGAAAGCTGCTCGGTGGGAACCGCGGCTCCAATGCCGATGCCGCAGATAATGTAGATTGCCGCAATGGCAACGCCACCAGCGATAACCGCCTTGGGGATATCGCGCGATGGGTTTTTCATCGTACTGGCAAAGGTCGCAACCACTTCGAAGCCCATAAAGTTGAATAGGATAATCGACAGGTACGTCAGCGAGTTGGTATCGCCCAGATTAGGAACGAAAGTCTCGAACGACATGTCGTTGGCAAAGCCGTTGTTGCAGGCAAACCAAATACCGACGACACCCACTACGGCGGTAATGAGTACCTTGATGACGGCACCGCCGTCCATGACCCAATCGGCCTCGGCTACCGGCTGCATCGCCATGACCGTGACGCTCCACACAAAGGCGAGCTCGATGGCGATCCGAGTGCCGAGCGAAAACTCAACACCCCATACCGCGTTGATAACGCTGGGAAACATGCAGGCGATGCTTGCCACCCACAGGGGAAAGTTGACCCAGTAGCACCAGGAGCAGCGGGCGCCCCAACGGTCACCCAGGCCCAGGCGGACCCAGTCATACAGGCCGCCCTCGGAATCGAACGCCGTGCCCAGCTCGGCCACCACCAGGCCATAGGGCAGCAAAAACGTGATGATAAGGAAGATCCACCAGAAGAACTGCACGTTGCCCATGGCAGATGCCGGAGCCGCCGCCTCGATGGTAAACACGACGCAGATGACCGAGAGGATGACCTCGAAGAGGGAGAACTTTTTACCTGCCATGGCACACTCCCCCTACAGCAAAAAGGATGGCATCTGTACCGAAGGCGCAGCCCAAGGTAGGGTTGCAGGCCGCGTCACCGGTACAGGTGCCATCCCAAAGAGAGGAGAGGATGCAGTTGTTGGACCAGCGCTCGCGGAACAGGCGCGTGTAGATAACGATACGCTGGTACATAGATACTCCGATCAAAACGGCCGCGCTCGCGACCGGAAACTTTCGGCAATTGAAGACGCGTCTGACCTGGGAAATACAAGCGAACAATTGGCCTAACCCGCAAAAAATCCCAGGTCAGACGCGTATTCAATCAAAGAAAAAGGGCACTCCGAAGTGGAGGCAACGGAGTGCCCATATAAGAAAATCCAGCCAACCAAGACATCAAGCAAGCCAACCATCAATGCCCCGAGATGGACTGATTTGCCGATTGTCCAGTTGATCGGCTGGGTTTCTGAGGTACGGCAGATTCCCGTGAAAGAGGAGCGCCGCGTACTTTGGTACGCAAGCGACGAATGAACGGGAAGGTGCCGTGGCTCAGGAAGCCAGACGATTAAGCGGACGGCTCCTGCTGAGTAATGCAGTGGATGTTTCCGCCGCCGAATACGACTTCCTTTGTCCGGACGCCCACCACTTCCCGGTCCGGGAACATTTCCCGGATCTGGGCAAGGGCCGCCCCATCGTTCTCGTCCCCGTACTGGGGTACGATCACGCCGCCGTTTACAATGAGGAAGTTCATATAGGAAGCGATGCACACATCCCCGTCCTCCCTGGGCATGGTTCCCTGAATCTGATC
>JAIHTM010000439.1 GCA_022713905.1 Collinsella sp. | reverse complement strand
GGATGTGTTCCTCAAGGAAAGGTACTGTCCGGACATTGCCGGCGGTTCTTTCCTTGACCGGGCCGATGCGCGGCATTTCCGGGGACGACTGTATGTCAGCCATACCTGCGTCATGCACTTTGTACTTTCCGGACTCAAAAGTCTTGAGAAGGCCTACATATCCTCACCCCTGTCCTATAAGGAGAACCTCCATAAGGAGGACCTCGCCAGGCTCAATGAATTCCTCGAGGGAGTTGACAACGCCGTCGGCATCATCCGGAGTATGCGTGATACGGAGATAGCCCCGATGTCAGGGCAGGAAATGCGGGACTTCACGGCCGGATACACCACCCTGTTCGACGCCCCGGGGGCGGTTGTGGACATACATGCCGACACGGAACTCCGCACAGGAAAGAAACGGGCACGCTGTTTCGCCGTCTGCGATGAGATCTTTCTCCCTGACGGCAGCCTGGATTCCTGTGTACGGGACGACTCCCTTCCTCCCGCCGGCTCCCTGTTGTACCATCCGATGCTGGAGCGGCTTGGGATGTACCTGCCGTACAACCACATCGTGAACCAGGTGGTTTTCTTTGAGGGGAACGGACGGCTGCGCGAGCGGATCGCCCGCAATATCGACATTTATGGAAGCAATTCCGGCATGAGCAGGTCCATCAAGGTACAGTACCAGAAACTGGACGAGCTCCAGCAGGAAATCCTTGAGGAGAACGAGACACTGGTACGCAGCTTCTTCTCGGTCTGTGTGTTCGACGAGTCGGAGGCCGAACTGGAGAAGGCCGACAAAAAGATCAGGGAGACGCTCAACCTGGCCCGTCTCGGGTATTATATTCCCGGATATGAGAACCTGGCTGCGGTGCATTTCGCCTGCGTCCCCGGCCAGATCCACCTGATGCCGCGGAAATACCTGTTCCTGACCACCCTGCCCATAGCATTGTGCTTCTTTCTCCAGTGCGGCAGTTTCAGGAATGACAGCGAGGGTATCTATGTGCATGACAGGATGTACCAGGTCCCTCTGAGAAAGGACATCTGGGATGCGGGCAAGAAGAGGGTCAACGCCCGTAACGGGATGGTCATAGCCGGAACCGGCGGCGGCAAGTCCGCCTTTACCCTGAACCTCACC
>JAIHTM010000438.1 GCA_022713905.1 Collinsella sp. | reverse complement strand
TGGCTATATTGTTTATAAAGTTTTCATTTAACTATATAAGAGCCACATAGATTAAACTATGTGGCTTATTCGTGTTTTTACCACATAGTTTTGTACACTATGTGGTTTTTTTATACACAAAATTAGCAAATAATTAAAATTATAAAAATATTTTCAAAGGAGTGTTTTATTTATGTCAGGTATTATATCTGTAATGACGCAAAGTTTAATTTTATCGATTATGGCACTGGGGGTTTATATAACTTACAAAATCTTAGATTTTCCAGATATGTCTGCTGATGGTAGCTACACAATGGGTGCTTCTATTGTAGCATTTTCTCTTACTAATGGTATTTCTCCTGTAGTAGCAACTTTAATGGCTATCTTATGTGGTTGTACTGCTGGTCTTGTTACAGGGATTCTTCACATTAAGTTTAAGATATCTAATTTACTTTCTGGTATTTTAGTTATGGGAATGCTATACTCTATCAATTTAAGAATAATGGGAAAATCAAATATTCCTCTATTTAGCTTTAAACACTTATTCAATGGGGAAATATCTCCTATAGTTTTAGCCTTAGCTTTTGTATTCATCTGTAAAGTCCTTTTAGATTTATTCCTAAAAACAGGTCTTGGATACACTTTAAAAGGTGTTGGTGATAACTCTCAAATGATTAAATCTCTAGGTATAAATATAGGTTCTATAAAAATACTAGGACTTATGATTTCAAATGGACTTATAGCTTTATCTGGTAGTCTTATGGCTCAATTCTTGGGATTCTCAGATGTAAATATGGGTATAGGAACTTTAGTTCTTGGAATTGCCTCTATCATAATTGGTATTACACTATTTAAGAAATTTACTTTTATCAAAGATACTACTGCAATAATTGTTGGCTCTTTTATATACCAATTCACTATATACTTTGCAATGAGTTTAGGAATGTTATCAACTGACTTAAAACTAATAACTGCCATAGTTATAATAGCTTTCCTAGCTACTGGTAACTTAAATATTTCACTAAAAAAAAACAAATGCAAAGCTAGTACCAAAAATAAATCAGAAAAAAGAGGTGTTGTAGATGTTACAAATTAAAAATCTTTCAAAGAGTTTCCCTAATCCATATGGTGAACCTAATACTATC
>JAIHTM010000097.1 GCA_022713905.1 Collinsella sp. | reverse complement strand
AATTCATTATTGCAAAATATTCGTAACGATTATAATTATAGCCGGTTTTGCTGTGACAAATAATAGATGCGATAGTTTTAGCTAATTTACTGATAAAACTGAATATTTCAGATGATGGCTTGCCATCTGCAAATAAAATGCATAAGTAACCAATAATATTATCATTGTCTGTTATTGCTGCAATAATTCGTGGAATTGTCTGCCCAACTCCGTAATCGACATAGATAACATTATTATTTTGATCCAAATCTTTTTGATAATTACCTAATTGGATAAATGGGAGCATCTCAACTGCTACTTTTTGATGTTCTTGCATGTGATCAAAGAGCATATCTCCAATTTGTTGATTTGGATGTTGTTGGAGGGGTCTAGGTTGATGAGGATAACCTTGAGTTCTCCTCGGTAGTGGGCGTCAATGAGGCCCGGCGTGTTGACTATAGACAGGCCCTGCTTAATGGCCAAGCCGCTGCGGGGCTGGACGAAGCCGGCGTAGCCATCGGGCAGGGCGATGGCCAGCCCAGTAGAGACCAGACGGCGTTCGAAGGGCTTCAGGACGCAGTCCTCGTTGGAGCGCAGATCCAAGCCGGCATCGGTGGGATGGGCGTATTTGGGAAGCTCGACGGTGGGGTCGAGACGCTTTATGTTAACGGTAATGTTGGACATGGAATCACCTTAGCTTGTCGAGCTCTTGCAGAAACTCATCGACGTCTTTGAAATCGCGGTAGACCGAGGCAAAGCGGATGTACGCCACCTTGTCGATCTTGGCCAAGCGCTTGAGCACCATGTCACCCAACTCATGGGACGTGACGGCCGTCAGCGTGCGAGAGCGCAGCTCGACCTCGATGTCGTCGATAATCTCATTGAGCTTCTTAGTGTCGATATCGCGCTTGATGGTGGCGCGCATCAAGCCGACGAGCAGCTTATTGCGATCGAACCGCTGCTTGGTTCCGTCCGACTTAATGACCTCGATTGGGTCTTCGCATCGCTCAAACGTTGTAAAGCGATAGTTACACGAGCAACATTCGCGACGGCGCTTAATGGTGTTATTTGACTCCTGCATACGAGAATCAACGACGCGGGTATGTGCCTTGCCGCATTTGGGACAGCGCATGGTACCTCCTCTTAAACGATAACAAGGGTACCATGCGCAGCGCGATAAAGATTACGAACGAGCAGGAACCTTAAGATGCGCACCGGCGGCGAGCGAACCATGCTCCAGATGATTGACGTTACGGATCATGTCGGAAGCCTCTTGCGTGGAAAGGCCTTCGATTGGATATTCCTCGGCAAGCGACCAAAGAGAATCGCCAGGCTGAACGCGAATGGTCTCGTAGGTAACGTTGGAAACGGACTCGGCATACGCGGCGTGACGAGCGCTAAAGACCGACGTAGCGAGAACAAAGAAGAGCGTAAGCGCAACGGCAACGGCGACAATCGTCGGAACCTTCAGGACAACGCGGGGCGGCGCGACTACAGCCTGCTGATTGCGAGCAGGCTTTACGGTCAAAGGCTGAAAGCCGGAGCGGCCACCCTGAACAACCGTAAAAGTGGGTTCTGCAAGCGTCTCGAGCTTAAGGGCGAGGTTTCCCTGGACCATATTCGTTGCGTTCATCATGTTCTCCTCTCGCGTGTTTTGCTGAGAACAGTTTTATCAAGCCGCGCGGACAAAAATGTCTAGCGCGAGAACGAGTGTTCGGTTATTATTATCTTCGAACAGTTGTTCCTGTCAAGCAAAATTCGAACATTTGTTTGACATGGGTAGAGAGGATGCCCTGATGGCTCGCAAAATTACCAAGCGTCAGCAGCAAATTTACGACTTCATCAAGGAATATCAGCAGGAGAAAGGTTATCCGCCCAGCGTGCGCGAGATGGCTTCTGCCGTGGGCCTTTCCTCCCCCAGCACCGTGCACGCCCATCTATCTGCCCTGGAGGCGCGCGGGCTACTCAAGCGCGATGCCACCAAACCGCGCGCCCTGGAACTCTTTAACGAGGACGGTTCCTCTGTCTCAATTTCTAAATCTGACGAGCCCACCGCACCTCGCGGAACGGTCTCACTACCGCTCGTTGGTCGCGTCGCGGCTGGGATTCCCATTCTGGCCGAGCAGAATATCGAAGACACATTTACTATCCCGACCGAAATCGCCACCGATCAGGGTTCCTTTATCCTTGAGGTGCATGGGAGCTCAATGATCAATGTCGGTATCTTCAATGGCGATTACATCATCGTCCGTGAACAAAAGAGTGCCATGAACGGCGAAATTGTCGTGGCCATGATTGATGGTTCAGCGACCGTCAAGACGTTCTACAAGGAGCAGGGACGCGTACGCCTGCAGCCCGAGAATGACACCATGGAGCCTATCTATGCAACGAATCCCGTTATCTTGGGCAAAGTCGTCGGCTTGATGCGCCGGTTCTCGTAATGCAAAAACGCATCACCATCTTTGATACCGTCCGCGGGCTTACGATGATTTCAATGGCAGGTTTTCACGCTTGCTACGATCTCGCCTACCTGTACGGTTGGGATATGCCCTGGTTTACCCAGACCGTCTTTCAAGACATCTGGCGCGCCAGCATCAGCTGGGTATTCTTATTTATCGCGGGTTGGATGTGCACCCTTTCGCGCAACAATATCAAACGTGCCGCCAAATACGCCTTAGCAGCACTCGTCGTCTGGCTGGCAACAACACTTGTCTCAGTCGACGATTCGGTTAATTTTGGCATCATCTACTGCATGGCCGCATGTACCGGCATCGTAGCGTTGACCGATCCCGTCCTTAAGAAGATTTCGGCGAGATGGGGCATGTCCCTATGCCTTGTGTTGTTCGCCCTCACCTGGAGCATCCCCAAAACGACCTACCCTGTCCCCTACCTGGCGTGGCTGGGATTTCCGAGCCCTGGGTTTGTCTCAGGTGATTACTACCCCATCATCCCGTTTATCTTTATGTATCTTGCAGGATACTTCGCCGCACACATAGCGCAGGGAATCGGTAAGAACGCCCCAAGATGGGCCTACGCCAACCCCCTGCCGGCGCTCGCCAGCCTTGGACGTCATGCACTCCCCTTTTATCTGCTGCATCAGCCCATCATTCTGGGCATTTTGGAGCTCGCCTACTCGGTGCGATAACGCTCGAGCCGCGGCGCGATACGGGCCGGCAGCTTCGCCACAATACGAACGCCGTCCTCAAGATATTCCTCGTGCAAAAGGGTCCCCTGCTCATGCACCAGCGTGATGAGGGCGCCCTCGCGATACGGGATATCAGCAGAGAGCAACACATCGGTAGCAGCCGCCTCACGAGCAATACGGTCGACGAGATCGTCGAGTCCCTCGCCCGTCTGGGCCGAGAACAGCACGGCCTCGGGATAGCGACGACGGAAGCTCAGTAGATCAACGCTATCGAGAAGATCGATTTTATTGAATACGGTCAGAGTTAAACGCTCTCCAGCGCCGATCTCATCAAGCACGCGATCGACTGCCTCGAGCTGGCGCTCGTAGTCCTCGTCAGAGGCATCCACAACTTTAAGGATCAGATCGGCACCAAGAACCTCAGACAGCGTGGACTTAAAGGCATCAACGAGACCATGCGGTAGCTTTTGAATAAAGCCAACGGTATCGGTAATCGTCATGCCACGACCGCCGGGCAGGCGATACGAACGCGTCGTCGGGTCGAGCGTAGCAAACAGCTTGTCCTGCGAAAGTACCGTAGAGCCGGTCAGACGATTGAGCAACGTCGATTTACCGGCATTGGTATAACCGGCTAACGCGACGCGAAACGCCGGTGACTCAATGCGGCTCTTGGATTGAACATCGCGACGCTGTTCAACCTGCTTGAGCTCACGACGAAGCGCAGCGATCTTATTACGAATGAGGCGACGGTCGACCTCGAGCTGACTTTCGCCCTGACCAAAGCGTGAGCCGATGCCGCCGCGCGTCTGTTCCTTGGCGAGGTGGCTCCACATGCCACGCAGACGAGGCAACAGATATTGAAGCTGTGCCAGCTGTACCTGTAGGCGTCCCTCACGCGTCTGAGCATGAAGGCCAAAGATATCCAAGATCAGTGCCGTACGATCGATAATCTTTACCGGCTCGCCCACGGCTTTCTCCAAATAGGATTGCTGCGAGGGCGTCAGGTCGTCGTCAAAAATAACGACATCGGCATCCATACGATGCACCAGGCCGCACAGCTCTTCAACCTTACCGGAACCGATAAACGATTTAGGATACGGCTTTACCAAACGCTGTGACAAACGCGCCACACACTGGGCGCCAGCCGTATGGGCTAGGCGCTCAAGCTCGTCAAGCGAACGATCGAGCGGCCACGCATTGTCGCGCCACTCAACACCAACTAATATGGCACGCTCGGGCTCGGGTGCCGTGGGAACAAGGGGGAAACGGGCCATTAGGCAGCCTCAATACGATGCAGGATTTCCTCAACGACCTCATCGATCGTACATTCATCCATATCGAACCACACGATGCGGTCATCGCGTTTAAACCACGAAAACTGACGTTTGGCATAGCGACGCGAACGCATCTTGATGAGTTCGCGAGCCTCATCCATAGAAATCACGCCATTGAAAGCATCAATGATCTCTTTATAGCCAATTGCCTGCATCGACGTCAGGGCATCTCCCAGTCCCTGGTCCATAAGACCGCGGACCTCATCGACAAGGCCCTGCTCAAACATCATATCGACGCGCAGGTTAATGCGCTCGTAGAGCACCTCGCGATTGCGCGTCAGACCAAACCACAGAGCATGATAATGCTCGCGCGAAACACTAAACTGAGACTTTTGCTGCGCGTAGGACACTCCATCATCGTGCATTTCGAGCGCGCGAATCACGCGACGAACATTATGGGGGTGGATGACCGCAGCGGACTCGGGGTCACGCTCGGCAAGCAGCGCGTGCAGCGCTTCCTCGCCTATGCGCTCGGCAAGTTCCTGATACCCCGCGCGACGATCGTCCTCAAGCTCGCCCGAGGGAAAATCCATCTCATCAAGGGCAGCCTTAAGATACAGCCCCGTACCTCCGCAAAAAACCGGCAGGCAACCCGAACCAAGGAGACGTTCAACATGCGCGCGAGCGTCAGCCTGATAAAGCGCAGCAGAATATGCCACACCCGGCTCTACAATGTCGACGAGACGCAGCGGCGCCGTACACTCATTGGGCGCCATCTTTGCGGTGCCGATGTCCATGCCGCGATAGATTTGCATCGCATCGCACGACAGCACTTCGGACGAAAGACGAGCGGCCAAACGGTCGGCAACATCACTCTTACCAACCGCCGTCGGACCGACGATCGCAACGGCGGAAAGACCTGCCCCGGGAGAAACCATTAGCGCGGCTCGCCCACAACGGAGCCGGACAAATACCAGGTCTTGGCAACGTCAACGTCAACATCAACGATCTTGCCAACAAGCTGATCGATGCTGTAACCCTCGGGAATAGGCGCATGCACGGTCTGATTCTTGGGACTCTTGCCCAGCAGGACCGCGTCGTTCTTTTTACTCGTTCCCTCAATGAGCGCCGGCACCACAGTATGAAGCTCGCCCTGGTTATACTCGTGTGCCGTGGTCTCGATAACCTTAACCAGGCGGTTGAAACGCTCGAGAATAACCTCATGCGGCGTAGGATCGTCAATCTCGGCGGCCGGGGTACCGGCGCGCTTGGAATAGATGAAGGTATAGGCCTGAGCATAGCGGACCGTCTCAGCAAGTGAGAGCGTCTGCTCAAAGTCTTCTTCAGTCTCGCCCGGGAAGCCAACGATAATGTCGGTCGAGAGCGCGATGTCGGGCATGCGGTTGCGAATGCGATCGACAAGGCCAAGATAGTCCTCGCGTGTATAACGGCGATTCATCTCTTTGAGGATCCGTGTCGAGCCCGACTGAACTGCCAGGTGCAGCTGCGGCATAACGGCAGGCGTCTCTGCCATAGCGTCGATAGTCTCGGGCAACAGGTCTTTGGGGTGCGAGGAAGTAAAGAAAATACGCTCTACACCCGTATCGCCCACGGCACGCAAAAGGTCGGCAAAGCGCGGCTTGCCAAACAGATCGCGACCATAGGAGTTGACGTTTTGACCCAGAAGCGTGACCTCACGCACGCCCTGGCGCACTAGACCGGTGACCTCGTCGACAATCTCCTCGAAAGGGCGGCTCTTTTCGCGACCGCGCACATACGGCACGATGCAATAGGTGCAGAAATTATTGCAGCCTGTCATGATGGGCACCCAGGCGTGATACTGGGTCTCGCGATGCCACGGCATGCTCATGGCATCCGTATCCTCATGCTCGTTGGTGCGGATATGACGCTTACCATCAAGGAACGCCTCGGCAATGAGCTCGGCCACATGTGCGATGGAATGCGTGCCAAAGATAACATTGACGTTATCGACGTTGGTGAGCAGGCCCTCACCATCACGCTGCGCGATACAGCCACCCACGGCAACCACGCGCTTGCCCGAAGGCGAAGGCGGCAGGCTTTTGCAGGAATTGCACTGACCGTACAGGCGAGTATCGGCGGCCTCGCGCACGCAGCATGTCATGAAGACAACAATATCGGCATGCTCGGGATCGAGCGCCATGAGGCAACCATACGAATCGAGCAGACCGCTCACGCGCTCAGAGTCGTGCTGATTCATCTGGCAGCCAAAGGTGCGGATAAAGTAGGTTTTACCGGCAAGAATATCGCGTACGGAACGCTGGTCCATGTGCATAAGTCCTAACGATGGAAGGGAGGCAAATCGAGGCAAGCATAAGCTATGCCACAGGCTTAACATCATCCATGACGACGTTATCCATAGCAGCTCGATTGATCTGGTGAACGTAGATAGAAAGGCGGATGGCCGTGCGCGACTCCCCGTTAATGAGGATGTCGGAGAACACGGGCGCGCAGGAAATATCAAAACCGGTTGGAATCAAAAAACCGCGCGCGATAGCAACGGCCTTAATGGCCTGGTTGACGGCACCGGCGCCGACACACTGGATGTTGACGGGTACACCATCCTTGACCATGCCGGCAATGGCGCCGGCAACGGACGCGGGCGATGATTTGCTTGATACCTTCAGGCAATCCATGAAGAAACTCCTGCATTTAAAAGTACGTTTTAACTGCAATAACTGTATCGTACCGAGTGGACTCGGTAAAGGCACTATTCCTCTTTGGCAAGATCAAAGGTCACGGTGATTCGATCACGCGAAACACGGATCTTTGGGTCGCCGCAAAGGTTGAGATAGTACCGGGCGGCAAGGTCATTAAAGTCGCGTTCCACAGCGCGCGAAAACTGTGCCATGTCATCCTTGGCAATACGTAGCCCGCGACGATCCTTCGCGAGATCGACAGGAGCCGGCGCATGCGAGGACGAATCACGCTCGCGCAGCAGACGCGCGGCCACACCGCGAACGGGCTTAATCTGTCCTGCCAAAATGCGATGGGCCGTGCGCTCGGACATCTCAAGACCCAAACCCGAGCAGATACGGATAAAGTCCTCGGCATCGGAGGCAAGGCCTAAACGATCGACAACCGGAAGCTCGCATTCATCATCGATGAACAGAAGACGCGACGTATCGAGCCGGGTAGATGCCTGAGCGTAGAGGGTAGCGGCAATCTCAGACGGAGAACCAAGATAGACATCGCAACCACGCAACTCCTCGAGCGCAAACTCACAAGCAGCGCGAATAATATTATGCGGACCGCGAGCACAGACATAACGTCCGCCCTCATCCTTGACGGCCTGGGGCCAGCTGGACTGATCGGCACGCTCACTGAGGCGGTCGGCCGCGACGCTCACCTTAAAGGCTGAACCAAGATCGACGCCGGACGTGACCACACGGGCCTCATCGGTGTTCTGCTTGATCGAAAACAATGCCATGCCACGACCGTGAACGCCCCAACGGTCCATCTTCATGCTCTCGAGCTTGGAGGTTACGCGGGCATCAAAGATTCGCTCTTGCATATCCTGCGGAACGCCCGAACCGTTATCCAGAAAGACAAGGGTGCGGACGCCGTCTTCCTTGGTCGTGGCGAGATAGACCTTGTCGGCGCCGGCATCGCGAGCATTTCGGAGCATTTCGATGACGATATCCTCGACATGCTGAATGTCGTGCTTTGCCTGGCGCCGCTCGGCCTCCGAAACGCGGAGGCGGACATACCCCTCGCCAAGGTTCTCCTCGACGCGAAGGTTGCCCTCCCCCGACATCGACGCGATAAATGAGATGAGCTCGTTCGCGTCGCTCATGTTATTTAGCGATATCGACAGCGCGGCTCTCGCGAATCACGACGACGCGCACCTGACCGGGATACTCCATCTCTTCCTCGATCTGATGGGCGATATCGTGAGCCAGGACCGTGGACTGGGCATCGGAGATCTTGTCCGGCTGAACCATGACGTGGACCTCGCGACCGGCCTGCATGGCATAGGTGCGCTCGACGCCGTCATGGGAGTTGGCGATCTCCTCGAGCTTCTCAAGACGCTTGATGTAGTTCTCGGCAGACTCGCGACGGGCACCGGGGCGAGAGGCAGAGACAGCATCGGCGGCCTGTACCAGGACATCGAGCACCGTGTTGGGGTCGACATCGGCATGGTGAGCCTCGATAGCGTGGACGATAACGGGCTTCTCGCCATAACGGCGGGCAAGCTCGGCGCCGATGACGGCATGCGGGCCCTCGACGTCATGGTCGATGGCCTTACCCAGATCGTGCAGCAGGCCAGCGCGCTTGGCGGTCACAACGTCCAGGCCAAGCTCGGATGCCATAACGCCGCAAAGGTCGGAGACCTCGAGGGAGTGTTGCAGCACGTTCTGGCCAAACGAGGTGCGGTAACGCAGGGCGCCCAGGGTCTTAACGATCTCAGGATGCAAG
>JAIHTM010000096.1 GCA_022713905.1 Collinsella sp. | reverse complement strand
GGTTGGGGCCGGTACTTCTTTTGGTGCATCGATATGTGGCTGCAGCTTTTGCCGTTGGATTACAGGCCGCAGGCTGCTTTGAGTTCTTCGACTCGGTCGGTTTTCTCCCAGGTGAAGTCGGCGTCTTCTCGGCCGAAGTGACCGTAGGCTGCCGTTTTTTCGTAGATGGGGCGACGCAGGTCCAGGTCGCGGATGATTGCGCCCGGGCGCAGGTCGAAGGTCTTCTCTACGGCTTCAACGATCTTGTCCTCGGCAACATGCGCGGTACCGAAGGTATCGACCATGATTGAGAGGGGCTTGGAAACGCCGATGGCGTAGGCAAGCTCGACCTCGCAGCGGTCGGCCAGACCGGCGGCGACTACGTTCTTGGCGACCCAGCGCGCGGCATACGCGGCGGAGCGGTCAACCTTGGTGCAGTCCTTACCGCTAAAGGCGCCACCGCCGTGACGGCCGTAGCCGCCGTAGGTGTCGACGATGATCTTGCGGCCGGTGAGGCCCGTGTCGCCCATGGGGCCGCCCACGACAAAGCGACCGGTGGGGTTCACGTAGATGTCCGCGTTGTCCCACGGCATGTTCTCGGCGGCCATGACCGGGGTGATGACGTGCTCGATGAGGTCGGCCTTGATCTTGCCCATGTCCTCGATCTCGGCGGCGTGCTGCGTGGAGATGACGATGGTCGTGACCTCGACGGGCTTGCCATCCTCGTAGCGCACGGTGACTTGGGTCTTGCCGTCGGGACGCAGGTAGGGCAGGGTGCCGTCGTGACGCACGGCTGCCAGGCGTTCGGCCAGGCGGCTTGCCAGGTAGTGTGGCATGGGCATGAGGGTCTTGGTCTCGTTGGAGGCATAACCGAACATCATGCCCTGGTCGCCGGCACCGATCAGGTCGATCGGGTCGGTGGTAGCGCCGGTCTGGGTCTCGAAGGACTCGTCAACGCCCTGGGCGATATCGGGCGACTGCTCGTGGATGAGGCCCATAACGCCGCAGGTGTCGCAGTCAAAACCGAATTTGGCACGGTTGTAGCCAATGCGGCGGATAACACCGCGGGCGATTTCCTGTACGTCGACGTAGGCCTGGGTGCGAATCTCGCCGGCGACGATGACGGTGCCGGTGGTCACGAGGGTCTCGCAAGCGCAGCGGACGTTCTCCACGTTGGCGGGCACGCCGTTGGGGGCGATGTAGCCCTGCTCCTGGAGCTCTATTTCTTTGGCTAGGATTGCGTCGAGGACGGCGTCGCTGATCTGGTCAGCGATCTTATCGGGATGACCTTCGGTCACCGACTCCGACGTAAAAACAAAGGACCCGTGTTGGGGCGGGATGGAACGAAGTTCTTCTGACATGATTGTCCTTTCAAAAACGTGTCCCGGCGACCGTTACCATTCCGCCGGGCTCTCTATGCAAGGGCACATCATAGCGCGTAAATCAAACATTCACACCCTTTCCGCACCTATTCATTGGGGACAGACTTAAATGACCAGCCTTACTTAAGTGCCGACAGGTTGCTCAAAGGCTGGTCATTTAAGTCTGTCCCCAATGAGAAAGGCTGGTCATTTAAGTCTGTCCCCAATGAGTAGCCAAGAATGGTCATTTAAGTCTGTCCGGTTTAAGTCTGTCCCCAATGAGTAGGTCGGTGCCCTTTGTGCGGAGGTTGCTTTGATGCTTTATACTGATGCGGTTAGACATCCATCCTGCAATCGAGGAGATTTCCATGGCATCAGACGTTCGCGTCCGCTTTGCACCCTCACCGACGGGCAAGCTGCACATCGGCGGCGCCCGCACCGCTATCTATAACTGGGCTTTCGCCCGCGCAAACGGCGGCACGTTCATCCTGCGCATCGACGACACCGACCCCACCCGCTCCACCGACGAGAACACGCAGATTATCCTGCGCGCCATGCGTTGGCTGGGCCTGGACTGGGACGAGGGTCCCGAGGTGGGCGGCGACTTTGGCCCCTACGCCCAGACCGAGCGCCTGGACCTGTACAAGCAGGCCGCCCAGAAGCTTTGGGACGAGGGCAAGGCCTATCCCTGCTTCTGCACCAAGGAGCAGCTCGACGCCGACCGCAAGGCCGCGCAGGAGCGCAAGGACCCCTTCCAGGGCTATCAGCGCCGTTGCCGCGATCTTGATCCCGAGGAGGCCCGCCGCCGCATCGAGGCCGGCGAGTCCTACGTCCTGCGTATTAAGGTGCCCGAGGACCGCGGCGACGTCGTCATCCACGACGCCGTCCACGGCGAGGTGACCTTCGACGCCAAGGAGCTCGACGACTTTGTCATCTTCCGCTCCGATGGCACGCCCACGTACAACTTCGCGACCGTCGTCGACGACGCCATGATGAAGATCACCCACGTCATCCGCGGCGACGACCACCTGTCCAACACCCCGCGTCAGGTCATGGTCTACGAGGCCCTCGGCGCGCCCGTGCCTACGTTCGCCCACATCTCCATGATCTTGGGTGCCGACGGCAAGAAGCTCTCCAAGCGCCACGGCGCCACCTCGGTGGAGGAGTACCGCGACGCCGGCTACCTGTCCGACGCCTTCGTCAACTACCTGGCGCTGCTCGGCTGGTCGCTCGACGGTGAGACCACGATCATCCCGCGCGATGTCCTGGCCAGCAAGTTCTCGCTCGACCGCATCTCTAAGAACCCGGCGACCTTCGACCCCAAGAAGCTCGATTGGGTCAATGCCGAGTACATCAACGGCATGTCCGATGCTCAGTTTGCCGACGAGATCATGGTCCCCGAGCTGCACGAGGCGGGTCTCATCGAGGGTAATGTCGAGTACGGCGAGGATTGGATCGATGCGCTTGCCGCCATCGTCAAGCCGCGCACCAAGATGCCGGCCGACGCCGTGACCGTCGCCGCTCCCATCTTTGCCACGGCCGAGACGCTCGAGTATGACGAGAAATCCGTCAACAAGGGCCTGGCCAAGGAGGGCATGGGTGTCATTCTGGATGCCTCCAAGGCCGCGCTCGAGGGTGTGAACGAGTGGACGGCTGCCAACATCGACGCCGCGCTTGAGCCGCTGCCCGAGCAGATGGACCTCAAGAAGCGCGTGGTGTTCCAGGCCGTGCGCGTCGCCGTCTGCGGCAACATGGTGAGTCCTCCGCTGGGCGAGACCATGGCGCTCATCGGCCGCGACGACTGCCTGGCGCGCATCGACCGCGCCCGCACGATGGCGCTGTAATCGCTGCGCAAACGTATGTATCCGAGCCCCGTTCACCCGAGCGGGGCTCTTGTTTCTGTAGACGTATGGGATAGGAGGTGCTGGAGCCGTGGCCGAGCAACTGTCGCTGTTTGGTTCGCCGGAACCGGAGGAGGTTCCGGTGAAGCCAGTGTCTGCCGCTGCCTCGGCTCAGCCTAAGCCTGCACCTGAGCCCATCGCCGCCTATGCGAGCGTGGTTCTCGACATCCCGACGCGTGCGCTGTCCGAGCCGTTTGCCTATGGCATTCCTCAACCCCTTGCTAGCGACGCGCAGATCGGATCCACGGTCCTGGTCCATTTTGGCAACCGTGCTGCCGCAGGCTACATCGTCGACATTGCGCCCGAGCTGGGCGATCTGCAGGGCAACAGCGCGCTCGACCCCGCGCGCATTAAAGCCGTCGAAGCCATCCTCAGCAAGCCGCTCTTTACCGCAGAGGCCGCCCGCATCGCGCGTTGGATGAGCCGCGAATATGTTGCGACGCTTTCCGAGTGTCTGCGCCTGTTCTTGCCCCCGGGTGGAAGCCCGCGCGTGGTCAAAGGTGACGACGGCGTGTGGGCCGTTGAGCGCCCCGCCGTCAAACCCATCCAAAACCGCTGGGTCATGCTCACGCCCGAGGGCTTCGACTATACGCCGCCCAAAACGGCGGTCCGCCAGCGCCAGCTTATCGAGGCGCTCCAGTGCGGCCCGGTCACGACGCGCGACCTCAACCTTCTCTATAACAGCATGTCGGCGACCATCAAGGCGCTCGAAAAACGCGGCGTCGTGGTGGTTGAAGAGCGCCGCGCCTGGCGTGGATGCAGCGAGCAGACCACGCTGTCCTCGGCAAGCGGCAAGGCGCCGGTCTCCCTTACCAACGGCCAGAAGCAGGCACTCGCGCAGATTGAGCGCGCCCGTCTGGACGCTCATGGCGACGTGGTGCTGGTCGACGGCGTCACCGGCTCCGGCAAAACCGAGGTGTACCTCTCCGCCATCGAGCGCGTGCTGGCGGCCGGCCGTTCGGCTTGCGTGCTGGTGCCCGAGATCTCGCTGACGGCCCAGACCGTCGGCCGCTTCCGTTCGCGCTTTGGCGAGACGGTCGCCGTGTTCCATTCGCGCCTTTCGGCCGGCGAGCGCCTGGACCAGTGGGATATGGTCGCCAGCGGTGCGGCCCGCGTGGTCGTCGGCGCCCGCTCGGCGCTCTTTTGCCCGCTTGACGACCCGGGCCTCATCATCATCGACGAGGAGCACGAGACTAGCTATAAGCAGGGCTCCAGTCCGCGCTACCACGTGCGCGAGGTGGCAGCCGAGATGGCGCGGCGCTACCGCTGCCCGCTCGTGTTGGGCTCCGCCACGCCATCTGCCGAGTCCCTCGACCGCTGCCGCCGTGGCACGTATAACGGTGCCACCTGGACGCGCGTCGAGATGCCCGAGCGCCCGGGACACGCCGTGTTGCCCACGGTTCGCATTGCCGATCTGCGTCGCGAGTTCTCGCACGGTAGCCGCTCCATGTTCTCAAAACCGCTTATAGAAGGCCTTGAGCGTGTGGTCGAGCGCCGCGAGAAGGCCGTGCTGCTGCATAACCGCCGTGGCTTTGCGCCGTTCCTGATGTGCCGCGAGTGCGGCTGCGTCCCCACCTGCAACCACTGCTCCACCGCGCTTACGTATCACGAGCGCACACACACGCTGCAGTGTCACACATGCGGTTCGTCTTGGCGCGTGCAGCCCTATCCGGCGGCCACGAGCCGTTGCCCCAAATGTGGCAGTCGCTACCTGGCAAAAATGGGCCTGGGCACTCAGCAGATCGAGGACGCACTGCACCAGATGCTGCCCGACGACGTCGCCATCATTCGCATGGATGCCGATTCCACGCGCGGCAAGGACGCGCACAAAAAGCTGCTCGAGCAGTTCGATGCCGCCGATTGCGCGGTGCTGCTGGGCACCCAGATGATTGCAAAGGGCCTTGACTTTCCCGAGGTCACGCTGGTGGGCGTGGTCAATGCCGACTTTGCGCTAAAGCTGCCCGATTTTAGAGCGGGGGAGCGCGCCTACGATCTGCTGGAGCAGGTTGCAGGCCGTGCCGGCCGCGGCGATCGCCCCGGCGAGGTTATCATCCAGACCTACCTGCCCGAGGATCCGGTCATTCGCGCCGTCGCTGAGCACGATCGTTCGATCTTTACCGACTACGACCTGGATCAGCGCCGCGACGCGCTGTACCCGCCGTTTGTTCGCCTGGTCAACATCTTGGTGTGGTCGGCGAACCGAGACGACGCGCAGAACTACATCGGACGTATCGCAAAGCTTCTTAAGCGCCGCTGGCATGCCGCCGCGCCCGACTTTATGCGGGCGGGGAGCGCCGTGCCCCAGGTGCTTGGTCCGGCTTCGTGTGTAATCGAGAGAGCCAAGGACCGTTACCGCTTCCATCTGCTTGTGAAGTCGCCCGTGGGGTACCATGTCTCTGATGATATCGACGCCTGCCTCAAAGAGGTGGGCTCCGTGCGCGGCGTGAGCGTGAGCGTTGACGTCGACGCCTATGATTTGATGTAACAACCCGAAAGGATGGCCATGGAAGCCAACGGAATCGTACTGTCGCCTGACCCTCGTCTGCGCCAGGAGTGCGCCGTCATCGAGGAGATCACCCCGGCGATCGAGGCACTTGCCGAGAAGATGAAGAAGATGATGTTCGAGAACGGCGGCTGCGGCCTGGCTGCCCCGCAGATCGGCGAGCTCATTCAGCTGGTCACCATCGACTGCGACTACAGCGACAAGAGCGACTACGATCCGTACGTGCTCATTAATCCCGTGATCGTGGAGCAGAGCGACCATCTGGTGCCGTTTAGCGAGGGCTGCCTTTCCATTCCTGGTATTAGCTGCGAGATCGAGCGTCCCGACCATGTCGTCGTCGAGGCGTACGACCTGGATGCCAACCTGATTCGCTACGAGGCCTCGGGCGACCTGTTCTGCGTGTGCCTGCAGCACGAGATCGATCATCTGCACGGCAATACCATGTTTGAGCGACTCAAGCCCATGCAGAGGATCAAGGCCGTCAAGGAGTACCAGGACGCCCTGGCCCGCGGCGCTCGACCGGGCGAGACGGAGTAGGTCCCACCGTCCCCGGTGCTGAGCGCCCACATATCATCCCGTGCTCAAACATTCTCGCTTTGCTGCGAAACTGCGCGCGGGACGATATGTGGGCGCTCAGCACCGGGGACTGCGTTGTTCTGGCCCGGTTTGCCCGGGTGCCGTTGGCCAGGGAGGGGCGTCTTCGCTGATAGGGGCTTTGTTGGGAGGGCTGCTTTTATGCGGCCCTTTCTTTGTTTTTGGGTATATTTGTCTTTGTTGAATTGTTCTTGCGGCTGGGTGCGTTCGCGACCTGGAGCGCTTCTTTTGTAGCCGTCTCGGCTCGTTATTGAGAGGAGACTAACTTTTATGCGTATTGTGTTTATGGGTACGCCTGATTTTGCTGTGCCTTCGCTGGTTTCGCTTGTTGAGGCTGGGAATGAGATTGCGCTTGTTATTACTCGTCCTGATGCTGTTCGTGGGCGTGGTAAGAAGCTTGAGCCTTCTCCTGTTAAGGCCAAGGCGCTTGAGCTGGGGCTGCCCGTTATTGAGGCTAATCGTATGACGCCGGAGGTTGTTGAGGCGCTCCGGGCTGCGCAGGCTGATATTTTCTGTGTTGCTGCGTACGGCTGCATTTTGCCTGATGAGGTGCTGCATATGGCGCCGCTTGGTATTGTGAATGTTCATGCGTCCTTGCTGCCTCGTTGGCGTGGTGCGGCCCCCATTCAGCGTGCCATTCTTGCTGGTGATGAGGTTGCTGGCGTTTCCATTATGCGTATTGGTCATGGCGTTGATACCGGTGCTTATTGCGCCCAGGCTTCCACTTCGGTTGCCGGTAAGCATGCCGAGGCGCTCACGATGGAGCTTGGCGAGCTTGGTGGCAAACTGCTGGCCGACACGCTTCCTTCGCTTTCCGAGGGCACCGCTGTGTGGACTGAACAGGATGAGTCGCTTGTTACCCATGCCGCCAAGATTTCTAAGCAGGAGATGCGTCTGGATCCTCAGATGGTGTCGATTGATTGCGTGCGTCATGTGCTGGCCTCGTCCGATACCGCGCCTGCTCGTTGCGTGATTGCCGGCAAGACTGTTCGTGTGCTCGATGCTGCGCCGGCTGATGTGTCGCTCGGCGAGGGTCAGGTTCTCGTTCAGGCCAAACGTGTTTATCTGGGCCTTTCTGATGCCTCGGTTGAACTGCTCGAGGTTAAGCCTGATGGCAAGCGTGCCATGTCTGCTTCTGCCTGGGCCGCCGGCCTGCAGGGTGCCGATCTTTCGTGGGGTGTTTTGTCATGAGCAAGCTGTCTCCTGCGCGCAAACTTGCGCTCGATGTGTTGATGGAGGCCGATCGCCGCGGCATGTACGCACGCGACGTGTTGTCTTCCCGTGCTTCCGCCAAGGCCATTGACCAGCGCGATTCTGCGTTTGCCGCTCGCTTGGCGCTCGGTGTTGCCGCGACGCAGGGTATTTTGGATGAGTTGCTCGATCAGTTTTTGGATAAGCCCAAAAAGGTCGCGCCGCGCGTTCGCATGGCGCTTCGCATCTCGGCCTTCGAGATGCTCTACCTGCATACGCCGGGCCGCGTTGCCGTGAGCCAGGGTGTTGAGTTGGTGCGCAGCGGTGCTAAGTCTGCTGCGGGCCTGGCAAACGCGGTGCTGCACAAGGTTGCTGACAACGTTGAGGACTTTGCCACGGCATCCGACGTGGATGAGTCCGAGCGCCGCCTGGTTCGTCTGTCTCGTTTGATGGGTCTTCCTCGCTGGCTGTGCGCTCGCATTATGGCGTCGTTTGACACGCCAGAGGGTGCGCTTAACTTTGCCGGCAATCTGGCCCCCGCGCCGCTCGCTTTGCACGAGAACGCCTTTGCAACCAAACCTGATCTGTACCTATCGCAGCTTGTGGCGCCTGTGTTCCCTGGCTGCCATGCTCCGGTCGATGCGCAGGCCACGGTTGCGTCGGGCGTGTTTGAGCGTGCTGCCGCGGTGGCATCTGATCTCAACGCGCAACTTATCGCCACAGCTGCCACGCGCCCTGGTAGCTGCCTTGAGATTGGTGCCGGTCGCGGTACCAAGACCTATGTGATGATGTGCCAGGCCAAGCGTGCTGGGTTTGAACGTCAACATACGGCGCTCGACCTGCACGATCGTAAATGCGATCAGAATCTTGCACGTCTTCACAAGGCGGGTATTCCGGGCGTTCGCACGGTTTCGGGTGATGCCTGCGAGCTTGATGAAGTACTGACGTCGTTTGATGCCATGCTTGGCAAGCCGGTTAAGTTCGATACGGTCTTTATCGATGCGCCGTGCTCTGGCACCGGCACCATGCGTCGTCATCCCGAGATCCCGTGGCGCCTAACTGAGAATGACGTTACGACCGAGTTGCCCAAACTGCAGTTGATGATGCTCAAGGAAGCAGCCGCACGCGTGGCTGCCGGCGGTGAACTTATCTATGCCACCTGCTCGGTATTTGATGAAGAGAACACGCAGGTCGTAGATGCCTTCCTGGCCTCTCCCGAGGGCGCCTGCTTTACCGTGGCGCCTCTCTCCGAGGCACAGATTCTGCAACTGCCTGATTTCGAGCAGGCCAAGAAGCTCGTTTTCGTACGCCAAAACGACCGAGGTCTTTTCCAAAGCGTGCCAGTAAACGCCGACTCCTACGACGGCCACTTCTGCGCCCGCCTGATTCGTAAG
>JAIHTM010000095.1 GCA_022713905.1 Collinsella sp. | reverse complement strand
GTCTTCGATGGCCAGTACGTGCGTCTGTCCGACGAGCGCGCTGCGCGCGAGCAGAACCGCTACCTCACGCTGCGCGATTTTGCCAACCTGTGCGTCAAGAACATCGCGGACGGCGACGCACTGACCTCGCACGCCTCTGCCTGCCTGCCCGTCTCGCCCCCGCCGTTTATGGCCGGTATTGCCGAGGTCGAGGTTGACAAGGCCACCGGCAAGGTGACTGTTGTGGACTACGCGGCGGCTGTGGACTGCGGCACCGTGATCAACGAGGCGCTCGCGCGCGTTCAGGCCGAGGGCGGCATTGCCCAGGGCATCGGCCACGCGCTCTACGAGATTGTCGAGCATGACGATCGCGGACGCCTGCGCACCGGCAACTTTATGAGCTACAAGCTGCCCACGCGCCTGGATATCGGCAGCATTCGCGTGGCCTTTGAGCCGAGCTACGAGCCGTCGGGTCCGTTTGGCGCCAAGTCGATCGGCGAGGTCGTCATCAACACGCCGCTCGCCGCCGTGGCATCGGCCGTCGCACACGCCACCGGCCATCAGGTTCGCTCGCTGCCGATCACGCCGGAGAAAGCACTGCTGGGGGAGTAGCGGGTCGGCGAACAAGTCGTAATTGGCGGGGCGGGGCAACTCGCCCCGCCTTTCGCACTCGTGGTGAGGTCGTGAGCCTGTAAAAGGTGTGCGTGCGCTTGCCGTTCGTATCTGCTATCATTCCTAGTCTGTGCGCTCATGCGGGCGTGGCGGAATTGGTAGACGCGCCAGATTTAGGTTCTGGTGGGATTCCCGTGAAGGTTCGAGTCCTTTCGCCCGCACCAACGCACCTGCGTCGGCTCCCGCCGTCGCGACTCTTTGTTGCATAAAGGTACCAGCACCTCAGATAAGCTGGGCAGTATGAGGAGGAACGTGTTGAACATCACCGCTTCTGACGTCAAGGACGCCAAGCTCACCGCTACGGTCACCATCCCGGCCGCCGACGTCGACGCCGCGATCAAGAAGGCCTACAAGGACACCGCCAAGAAGTACCGCTTCCCGGGCTTCCGCGCCGGCAAGGCCCCCCGTCCGGTCATCGACTCTGCTCTTGGCGCCGAGGCTACCCTCGCTCAGGCCACCAACGACCTGATCGCCGCCAACGAGCCCGTCGTCCTCAACGAGCTTGACATCGTCCCCACCAAGAACGGTGACTACAAGGAGCTCGACCTCGCCAAGGATCACGAGGACTACACCTACACCGTCGAGTTCTCCCTGCGTCCTGCCGCTGAGCTCTCTTCCTTCGACGCCGTCGAGATCGAGATGCCTCCCGCGGAGGTCACCGAGTCCGAGATCAACAACCAGGTCGAGATGCTCCTCAACTACCGTGCCACCTTCGAGGACGTCGAGGGTCGCGCCGTCGAGGCCGAGGACTACGTGACCGTCGACCTCAAGGCCGTCGAGAACGCCGACAACTTCGCCGCCGAGGGCCGCATGCTCATCGCCGGTAGCGACAGCAACCCCAAGGAGTTCAACGAGGCCCTGATCGGTGCCAACGTTGACGACGTCAAGACCGTCACCTGGACCGACGAGGTCGAGGAGGGCGAAGAGGCCGAGACCCACACCGTCGAGGTCACCGTCAAGGGCATCAAGGTCCGTAACACCCCCGAGCTCACCGACGAGCTCGTCAAGTCCGACTTTGGCTTCGACAGCATCGACGCTATGCGCGACGCCATCAAGATTGAGATCGAGCAGGACAAGGCTTCCCGCCTCCCGGCCGAGAAGGAGAACCGTTGCGTCTCCGCTCTCGCCGAGCGTCTGCAGCTCGACGAGATGGACGCCGACTACGAGCAGTCCGTCTTTGAGGAGCTTGGCCAGAACTTCCTGTCCAACCTCGCTGCCCGCGGCATGACCCTGGACACCTGGCTGCCCGCTTCCGGTCTGACCATGGAGCAGTTCATCGGCGACCTGCACAAGCAGGCCAACGACGTTGCCCGTGAGTCCCTGGCTCTCGACGCCCTCGCCCGCGAGCTCAAGATCGAGGTCACCGAGGACGACATCAACGCCGAGTTCGAGAAGGCTGGCGTCAAGGACGTCGAGGCTTCCAAGGCCGAGTTCATCGCCGATGGCCGCATGCCTGCTGTCCGCGAGTCCATCCGTCGCTCCAAGGCCGTCGACCACCTGGTCGAGAACGCCAAGGTGACCGAGGTCGACGAGACCGCCAAGGACGCCGAGTAATTCTCGCCACCTTTTCCGCGAGCGCATGGATGCGCCCGTGATGGGGTAAAGTTATAAGCCGGTTATCCGGTTGCTTCGTACGGTGCCAGCCAATGCATAGCATGCGGGCACCGTACGTTTGTCTAGAACCACTATTGGTCCGTAAGAGAAATGGAGATGCGTATGATCGCCAAGTTCGATTCCGCCCTCGTGCCATACGTTATCGAGCAGACGCCGCGCGGCGAGCGCAGCTACGATATCTATTCGCGCCTGCTCAACGACCGCATCATCTTCTTGGGCGAGGAGATCAACTCCGTCAGCGCCAACCTGGTCGTTGCCCAGCTGCTGCATCTTGAGAGCCAGGATGCCGAGAAGGATATCTCGCTCTACATCAATTCGCCCGGCGGCGAGGTCTACTCCGGTCTGGCGATTCTGGACACCATGAACTTCATTAAGCCGCAGGTCTCCACCATTTGCGTCGGTATGGCCGCGTCTATGGCCGCCGTGCTGCTTTCGGCCGGCGCCAAGGGCAAGCGCTTCTGCCTGCCGCACTCCAAGGTCATGATTCACCAGCCCAGTGGCGGTGCCCAGGGCCAGCAGACCGAGATTGAGATCGTGGCCGAGGAGATCAAGAAGACTCGCCGCGAGCTCAACCAGATCCTGTCCGACGCCTCAGGCCAGCCCATCGAGAAGGTCCAGGCCGACACCGAGCGCGACAACTACCTGACCGCTGCCGAGGCCCTCGACTACGGTCTGATCGACCGTATCGTCACCTCGCGCGATCTCGCCGCGAAGGACGCCTAGGATGGCAGGTAACATGCAGGACAACTTTGACGAGAACGGCAACCCCATCCGCTGCTCCTTCTGCGGAAAAGAGCAGGGCCAGGTCCGTCGTCTCGTAAAGGGTCCGACCAACATCTTTATCTGCGACGAGTGCGTCGCCGCCTGCTCCGAGATCCTTGAGGAGTCGCTGGCTTCGGACTTTATGGACGCCGCCCGCAACGGCAATCTCCCGGGTTTCCTCAACGATCACGGGCAGGCTGCGTCCCAGCCCGCCGTTGACCCCGAGGCCGAGGGCTTTGAGCTCGAGGACGACCGCCAGGTCATCACGCGCGTGCCGACGCCGCACGAGATCTACGATGAGCTTTCGGCCTATGTTATGGGCCAGGAGGACGCCAAGCGCGCCATGTCAGTGGCCGTGTACAACCACTACCGTCGCGTGATCGAGGGCGGTGCCGCGGTGTCCGCCTTTGACGAGGCATCGGGCATGGGTGCCCAGTTTGATAACGATATGGACGAGGTTGAGCTCGCCAAGTCCAACATTTTGCTGCTCGGTCCCACCGGTACCGGTAAGACGCTGCTGGCCCAGACGCTCGCGCGCATCCTCGAGGTGCCGTTTGCCATCGCCGACGCCACCGCGCTCACCGAGGCCGGCTATGTGGGCGAGGACGTGGAGAACATCCTGCTCAAGCTCATTAACGCCGCCGATGGCGACATTGAGCGCGCGCAGGTGGGCATCATTTACGTGGACGAGATCGACAAGATCGCCCGCAAGGCCGAGAATCTCTCCATCACCCGTGATGTTTCGGGCGAGGGCGTTCAGCAGGCGCTGCTTAAGATTCTTGAGGGCACGGTGGCTAGCGTTCCGCCCACCGGCGGTCGCAAGCATCCCCAGCAGGAGCTGCTGCAGATCGATACGACGAACATCCTGTTTATCTGCGGCGGTGCCTTTGTGGGCCTGGATAAGATCATCGCCGACCGCGTGGGCAACAAGGGCGTAGGTTTTAACTCCGAGATCGCAGGCCCCACCTCGGTCGACGAGAACGACCTGCTGCGCCAGGTGCTCCCGCAGGACCTCAACGCCTTTGGCATGATCCCCGAGTTCGTGGGCCGTACGCCCGTCGTCACCCAGACGCAGGCGCTCGACGAGGACGACCTGGTGTCGATCCTGACCGAGCCCAAGAACGCCGTGGTGCGCCAGTACCGCAAGATGTTCCAGCTCGAGGACGTTGAGCTCGAGTTTGAGGACGCGGCCCTGCACGAGATCGCCCGCATGGCGCTCGCCCGCAAGACCGGCGCCCGCGGCCTGCGTGCCATCTGCGAGGACGTGCTGCAGCAGACGATGTTCGATCTCCCCAGCGAGGAGGGCGTTGCCAAGGTCGTTGTGACCGAAGCCTCCGTAAAGGGCGAAGAACAGCCCCAGCGTATCTACGGGTAAATAGCTTGAATCCAGGTCCCGCGGCAACCACCGCGGGACCTGCCATTTAGGGACAGGTTTATTTTGGTCGGTTTTATATGGGCAAATGTCGTTTCCCCTGATAAAACCTACTAAAATAAACCTGTCCCTTTTCGGCAGGTATGCCTGTGCTATTCTGTGAGATTGTCAAGTTAGTACCTTCAGACTGAAGTAATCGATACCTAAGGCGTGTCCGCCTGCTTGGTTTTCGTAGATTCCGCACGAGCCGAAGAGCACTAAATGTGCTCTTCGTGCGAGCCAGGACCTGACCGAGCGAAAACCAAGCAGGCGGACACGCCGGCGGGACAGGGAGAGATATATGGAAGAAATGCCCAAAAACTACGATCCGTCGACCAACGAGCCGGCGATCCTGCAGAAGTGGCTCGACGGCGGCTACTACAAGCGCCGTGAGGGCGTGGGCGACTGCACCGTCACCATTCCGCCTCCCAACGTGACCGGCAAGCTCCACATGGGTCACGCCACCGACGACTCCATCCAGGACGCCATCATCCGTATGGCCCGCATGCGCGGCAAGTCCACACGCTGGGTGCTGGGCACCGACCACGCCGGTATCGCCACGCAGACCAAGGTCGACAAGAAGCTCAAGAGCGAGGGCATCAGCCGCCTGGAGATTGGTCGCGACAAGTTTGTCGACGCCTGCTGGGACTGGACCCATGAGTACGGCGGCATCATCGTCGAGCAGATCAAGCGCATGGGCTGCTCCGTCGACTTCGATAACGAGCGTTTCACCATGGACGAGGACTATGCCCAGGCCGTGCGCAAGGTCTTCTGCGACTGGTACCACGACGGCCTGATCTATCGCGGCAAGCGCATCGTCAACTGGTGCCCCAACTGCACTACCGCTATCTCGGACGACGAGGCCGAGTACAAGGACGAGAAGGGCCACCTGTGGCACCTGCGCTATCCGCTGACCGAGCCGGTCAACGGCCAGGACTACATCGTCGTCGCCACCACGCGTCCCGAGACCATGCTCGGCGACACGGGCGTCGCCGTCTCCCCGAAGGACCCCGAGAAGGCCGCCTTTGTGGGTAAGACCGTCAGGCTCCCCATCGTTGACCGCGAGATCCCCATCTTTGAGGATTGGCATGTCGACGCCAACTTTGGTTCCGGCTTCGTTAAGGTCACCCCGGCCCACGACCCCAACGACTACGCCATGGGTCAGGCCCACGACCTGCCGCAGATCAACATTTTCGATGAGCACGCTGTGGTAGTCGATGGCTATGGCGAGTTTACCGGCATGACCCGCGAGGAGTGCCGCGAGGCCGTCATCAAGTGGTTCGAGGAGCACGACCTGCTCGATCACGTCGAGGAGCACGATCACTCCGTCATGCACTGCTACCGTTGCGACGCCGCGCTTGAGCCGTGGCTGTCCGAGCAGTGGTTCGTCGCCGTCGACAAGCTCAAGGGGCCGGCGCTCGACGCCGTCAACTCCGGCAAGGTCACCTTCCATCCCGCGCGCTGGACGCAGACCTACACCACTTGGATGGAGAACCTCAAGGACTGGTGCATCAGCCGCCAGCTGTGGTGGGGCCACCGCATCCCCGTGTTCTACTGCGAGGACTGTGGCTGGGAGGACGCCCTGACCGAGGACACCGACGTGTGCCCCAAGTGCGGCGGCCATCACGTGCATCAGGACGAGAACGTGCTGGACACCTGGTTTAGCTCGCAGCTGTGGACCTTTGCCACGCAGGGCTGGCCGCAAAAGCCGGAGCTGCTCGAGGGGCATCACCCCACGACGGCGCTCGTCACCGCGCGCGACATCATCGCGCTGTGGGTCGCCCGCATGGTCATGAGCTCGCTGTACTTCCTGGACGAGGTGCCGTTTAAGGACGTCGTCATCTACCCGACGATCCTTGCCAAGGACGGCAGCCGCATGTCCAAGTCCAAGGGTAACGGCGTTGACCCCATGGACCTCATCGGTATGTACGGCGCCGACGCCATGCGCTACAACCTGCTGACGCTCTGCACCAACAACCAGGACGTCAAGTTTGACGCGAACATCGATAAGAAGACCAAGAAGCTCATCGACAGCCCGCGCACCGACCAGGCCAAGAGCTTTGTGACCAAGATCTGGAACGCCAGCCGCTTCCTGCTCATGAACATGGAGGGCTACACGCCTGGCGAGCCCGTCGTGGAGACGCCGGCCGACGCCTGGATGTTCAGCCGCCTTGCCAAGGCCGTGAAGATGGTCACCGAGGGTATCGAGAACTACACCTTTGGCGACATGGCCCGCGGCGTGCAGCAGTTCTTCTGGAACGAGGTCTGCGACTGGTACGTCGAGGTCACCAAGGCCCGTCTGAAGGGCGAGGGCCGTCTGCAGGCTCAGCGCAACCTGATCTTTGTGCTCGACACCTCCATTCGCCTGATGCACCCGCTCATGCCGTTTGTCACCGAGGAGATCTGGGACAATATGCCGGCGAGCGTGCTCGACCTGGATGCCGAGGGCAACGTGGACCGCGCCGAGGCGCTCATGATCGCCAAGTGGCCGGAGCCCGCCGACTACGTCAAGTACGTCGATGAGCCCGCCGAGCGCGCATTTGAGCTGTGCCGCACCGTCGTTTCCGCTGCCCGCGCCACGCGTTCGCGTTATCGCCTGAGCCCCAAGTCAGAGCTCGACGTGGTCGTGCGCGCCGGTGCTGAGGATATCGAGAAGCTCGAGAGCCTGCGCTCGACCATTGAGCCGCTGGCGAACACCGCCTCGCTGGTCATGGGTACCGACGTTGAGAAGCCGGCCGCGAGCATTGCCGTGGTCGTCAGCGGCGTCGAGGTCTTTGTGGTGCTCGAGGGCAAGGTCGATCTTTCGGCCGAGAAGGCACGCCTGGAGAAGGAGATCACCGCGGCCCAGAAGGAGCTCGCCGGTTGCGAGAAGACGCTCGCTAACGAGGGCTTCGTGGCCAAGGCCGCGCCCGCTGTGGTCCAGAAGAAGAGGGACCGTGCAGCTGAGCTCAAGGAGATCCTGGCGGCTCTGACTGCTCAGGTTGCTGACTTCTCGTAAGCGTTACTGGGGGACGCGGTTTGGGGCATTGCTCGCTACTGCGGACAGTCCTGCTCGCACGAAGGCCACATTAAGTGGCCTTCGGCTCGTGCGGAACTTGTATCGAGCAAAGCCCCAAACCGCTCCCATGGCGGTTACGTGGTTGTTTGTAACTGGTGGGTTAGGGCCACTTGGTTGTGGCCTTGTTCTCGCTGCAAAGCGGTGTTTGGCTGATATTTTGAATGGGAGGGGCTCGTTGTTTGTTGCGGGCCTCTTTTTATGTTGAGGGGACTTTGGGTTATGGCTAAGCGTTCTGGGTCGTATGTCGTTCCTTTCTCGTTTGAGCTGCTTTCGTTTGGTGAGGCTGTGGGGCTTGCTGCTGATACGGGGCGGATTTCTGGGGATGCTGGTCCTCTGCTCGAGACGGTTGTCGATATGCTCGACGAGCTGGGGCGTCCGGATGAGTATTTCGATTGCATTCAGGTCGCCGGTACCAATGGCAAGACTTCGACCACGCGTTTTTCGGCTGCCATCCTTCGTGGCGAGGGGTTAAAGACCGCGCTGTATACGTCGCCGCAGTTGGTGCGCTATCCCGAGCGCATGGAGGTCGATGGGCGTGTTGTGAGCGATGAGGCGTTTGCCTGCGGCGTTTCTGCCGCTGTCGAGGCGGGACGTCGCGTGAATGCGCACCGTGTGGCGGCGGGGGAGCGCGCCTATACCATCACGCCGTTTGACCTGCTGACGGCCGCTGCGCTTGTGGTGTTTGCCGAGGCCGCGGTGGATGTTGCCGTGCTCGAGGTTGGTATGGGCGGACGTTGGGACGCCACGAGTGCGACCGATCCCGTCGCCGTTGCCATTACGGGCATTGGGCTCGATCACACACGTATTTTGGGCGACACGCTCGAGGCCATTGCGGGCGAGAAGGCGGCGGTTATTAAACCTGGGCGCTTGGTTGTTTTGGGCGAGGGCACGCACGAGGCGAGTGTTCAGCGTGTGATGGACGCACGTTGCCGTGAGTGCGGCGTTGTTCCGCTCGTGGTGAATCATGTCACGACCAAGGTGCCGGCGCATGTGGGCGATACGGTGGAGTTTAGCTGTACCACATCGCGTGCGATTTACACATCGAGCATGGTTAAGCCGGCGTATCAGCCGCAGAATGCTGCGTGCGCGATTATGCTGTGCGAGGGGTATTTGGGCCGCGAGCTCGATCACGACAAGCTCGATGCTTCGCTTATGGGTTGCCCCACGCCGGGTCGTTTTGATGTGTTGGGGACCGACCCGCTCAAGCTGATCGACGCCTGCCATAACCCCCAGAGCTGCGAGAACTTTGTGAGCGCGCTGGACGAGATCGACCTGTGTGTGGAGAATCGCCCCACGCTGCTGTGCGCCGCGCTGGCCGATAAGGACGTGGCGGGTATCGTCGACGTGTTGGTCCCGGCGTTCCCGCGCGTAGTCGTGACCCAGACCGATTCCGATCGCGCCCTGCCGGCAGGGGAGCTCGCTGCCCTCGTTGATGCCGATAAGCTCGCGGGTGTATACCCGAGCGTTTCCGAGGCCCTCGCTGCCTTCGATGCGGCCAACGAGGCCTTCGTAGCAGCCGGCACCAT
>JAIHTM010000437.1 GCA_022713905.1 Collinsella sp. | reverse complement strand
GCCGGCTTCCCCGTCTCACCGGCGGGCACGACCTCGCCCGTTGTCTCCGCCGCGCGAACGGACGCACCTGCATTCGCGCCAGCGAACGGTGACACGACGATATCGGCCCGAGCGCGGTCGGACGCAATGTCAACCCCCTCAGGCGGCTGTCCCGAAATCGGCATGTCGGAATAGAGCGCCACGCGCCCGCCCGAAAGCAGCCTCGCCGACACTCGCTTGATAGCCTCGGGATTCGAAACGGCGAGCCCCTCACAGCGCGCCCACGTATCCACCGCCCACACGCCGCGGACGTCGGTCGCCGTTGTGATGACGGGGATGGCCCCTGCCGCGCGTGCCACAGTTTGCGCAAGCTCGTTCGCACCGCCCAAATGCCCCGACAAAAGCGGGACGGCAAAGCGCCCCGCCTCGTCGATCACCACAACAGCGGGATCTTTTGCCTTCGAGGCGACATGCGGCGCGATCGCCCGCACGGCGATGCCCGCCGCGCCCACGAACAGAAGCGCGTCCGACGCTTCCCACGCGAGCACCGTCCATGCGCGCAGGTCGGCCTTCCCCTCGCCGAACCCGCGCGAAACGGAAACGTCCCAGCCAGGGTCATCTTCACCTGTCTGCGCGCAGTCGGAAAGCGCGCGTGCGGTGCGCTCCGCCAACGCATACCCCCTCTCAGTGAACGCTATGCAGGAAATCCTCATCTAGCGCACCACCATCGTCGAGAAGTAGCTGCCCCGATCGGGCACATCGACGAGCGAGCGGTACACGCGCTCGCCCGGAAGCCCACAGTCCTCTACAAGCTCGGCACCGTCGAAGGCACCCTCCTCGCAAAGGAAGCGCTTCGTGTCCGCAAGCGAGCGGCGCGCCTTCATGACCACCTTCGTCCCCGGCCAGCCGATTGCACGGCGCACCCCGTACAGAACGCCTTTACTCATACGTCGCCCCCAATTTCCCGATAACTGCATCGGCGCCCGACGTGCGGAAAAGCTCGCGGCGCTCGGCGTCGAACACGACCGCGGCGATGTCGCATGCGCCCGCCGCGCGGCGGCGCAACCTGTCCTCAATTGCCGCAGCGAGCGAGGCGCGCGCAGCGTCCCCAACGCCGGCGGCCTCGATTACCTCGAGCGCCGCCGTGGTCGTGACGGACGACATGATC
>JAIHTM010000094.1 GCA_022713905.1 Collinsella sp. | reverse complement strand
GTTTTAAAATTCAGGCCGAATTGGACGAGGCAAACGACTTCGTGTCGATGTCCGAGGTTTTGGGACGACGCTATGCTCCCGAGCGCATGGCCGACGAGCGCTTTGGCTCGCGCCCCGATTTGCTCGTTGTCGATGGCGGTAAGCCGCAATTGACCGCTGCGATCAAGCAACTTGAGGCTCTTGGGCTCGATATACCAGTTTGTGGCTTGGCAAAGGCCGACGAGGAAGTTTTTGTGCCTTGGGACGAGACTCCTGTCGTGCTGCCGACCGGGTCTGCTTCGCTCTATCTAATTAAACAGGTACGCGATGAGTCCCACCGATTTGCCATCACGTTCCACCGTGAGTTGCGCGATAAAGCCATGACGGTTTCGGTACTCGATGACGTTCCGGGCGTGGGACCCACCAGAAAACGTGCCCTTATGCGCCATTTTGGCTCGATGAAGCGTTTGCGCGCGGCGAGCGAGCAAGAGATCGCGGAAGTTCGCGGCATACCTGCCGATGTTGCCAAGGCGGTCCACGAGGCGCTCGTTGCATGGAATGCCGAGCGCGCCGAGGCGGCGGCTGGCCATTCCGATAGCTAAACACGAGCCTAAACAACTGATATACATGATTGCGCGATTTTCAACCATTTATTTCGCCATGATTGCCTGCTGGTTTCGGGTTTTATTAACGCTAAAACGTTTGACTAACCCAAGCGAAAACCCTGCTATCCTGCGGGTTGACGAAGACTGATATCTCACCTCGCCGATACATACTGTCTGGCGAATCATTTGTCAATGAATTCGGTGAACGGTAGTAAATACCGTTCAAGCGTATGTATGTATCGGTCGCCGAGCGCGGCACCTCAGTTGGGTTCGTCGGTAGGTAAGGTATATATCGTCCGCAAGTTGCGCGGGGGCACGTCTAGGTGCTCCCGAGTAAGATTCTCTATTGATAGGAGAAGACATGGCCATCATCAACAAGGGTATGTCCAGGCGTTCGTTCCTCGGCCTCACCGGCAGCGTCGCTGCTGTCGCAGGGCTTGGTCTCACCGGCTGCGGTGGCAGCTCTAGCGACGAGGGTTCCGCTTCCGGTTCCACCGATTCCGCCAACCGTGGCGGCGGCGTGATCACCGCTGGTTCCGCTTACGCTCCGTCCAGCTTCGATCCCGCCAGCACCGGCTCCGCTGTGGGCCTGGGTGCTAACTGGCACGTCGTCGAGGGCCTCTACGGCATCGATTACCACGACTACAGCACCTTCAACGAGCTCGCCACCGACGATCCCAAGTCTGTGGACGACACCACTTTCGAGGTCACCATCCGCAAGGGTGCCAAGTTCTCCGATGGCACCGAGGTCACCGCTGACGATGTTGTCGCCTCCTACACCGCTTGCGCCGCTTCCGCTACCTATGCTCCGTTCTTCCAGCCCTTCGAGTCCATCGAGGCCAAGGACGCCAGCACCGTGACGGTCAAGACCAAGGTCCCCAACTTCTCCCTGCTCAAGGATCGTCTGGCCATCGTCCGCGTTACCCCGGCCACCCAGACCGAGGAGGATCGCGCCAAGCAGCCGATCGGCTCCGGCCCCTGGATGTACGACTCTATCTCCGATACCGAGATCACCCTGGTTCCCAACCCCGAGTACAACGGTGAGTATGCTGCCGAGGATAAGAAGATCCAGTACAGCATCCTGACCGACCCCACCGCTCGCGTTACCGCTCAGCAGGAGGGCTCCACGCTCGTTATGGAGCTCGTTACCGCTGACGCCGTCGACCAGCTCGAGAGCGCCGGCTGCAAGATCGATAACGTTCAGGGTTTCGGCACCCGCTTCATCATGTTCAACGTCGCCAAGGAGCCTTGGAACAACGTCAAGGTCCGTCAGGCTGTCATGTATGCGCTCGACACCGAGAAGATGGTCAGCAACACCTTCGCCGGCCTTGCCACCGCTGCCAGCTGCTACCTGCCCAAGAGCTTCACCAACTATCATGAGGCTTCCACGGTGTACAAGACCGACGCCAAGAAGGCTAAGAAGCTCATCGAGGAGTCTGGCATCACCCCGGGTGCCATCACCCTGCGCACCACCGACAACGAGCAGATTAAGGGCATGGCCGCCCAGGTCAAGAATGACCTCGACGCTCTCGGCTTCGATGTGACCATCCAGACCGATACCTCGCCGGCCACCTACGCTGCCATCGACGGCGGCGAGGCCTACGATATCCTCCTTGCCCCTGGCGATCCTTCCTGCTTCGGCGCCGACCCCGACCTGCTGCTCAACTGGTGGTACGGCGACAACGTCTGGATGCAGACCCGTTGCCCGTGGAAGGAGTCCGCTGAGTGGCAGAAGCTCCACGGTCTCATGGACGAGGCTCTTGCCGCTGAGGGCGATGAGCAGCAGAAGAAGTGGAACGAGTGCTTCGACATCATTGCCGACAACGCCGTTCTGTACCCCGTTGTCCACGTCAAGACCGTCTCCGCTTCTTGGGACGATCCGTCCACTGCGCCCAACGGCGAGGCCCTCGATGGCTTCAAGGGCATCGGCACGACGAGCATGTCCTTCAGGGGCGTTGCGACCGTCAAGGCGTAAGACTCGCTTGAGTCTGTATGCAGGATGTCGGTCGTTGGGACCGTATCCTCATAGTTGAAACAAAGACCCGGGCGACCTCGATGTCGCTCGGGTCTTGTAATGAGTATCCGTACTCATATACCAGTTGGTCCTACCGACAAAAGAAAGGGGAGAGAACGTGAACAACTTGCTACGTTTGATTGGAAGGCGTCTTGTGGCGCTGCCGATCATGGCATTGGGCGTCACCGTCCTGGTGTTCTTCCTTATGTCGTTCTCCAAGACCGACCCCGCCTACACGGCGTTGGGTGACGGCGCCTCGCCCGAGGCGGTTGCCGAGTACCATGAGAAGTATGGTCTGGACGACCCCTGGCCCGTGCGCTACGTGCGCTACATGGGCGATCTGATCCATGGCGACATGGGCACCTATGGTGCTGCTCGCAACTCCGTTGCCAAGCGCATCTCCACGGCCCTGCCCGTCACGATGCAGCTGACCTTCATCGGTCTTGCCATCGGTGCGGTCGTTTCGTTTTTGCTCGGCGTCATCGCGGCACTGTATCGCGACAAATGGCCGGACCAAGTGATCCGCGTCTTTTCCATCGCCGGCTTGGCAACCCCGTCGTTCTGGCTTGCCGTTCTGTTGATCCTGCTGTTCTCTTCCTACCTTAAGGTGCTCCCGGCATCGGGTGCTCTGCCTCACTTCACCACGAATCCGGTTGGCTATTTGGGACGTATGATCATGCCCGCTATCGCCTTGGCATTTCCGCTGACGGGCCAGATGACTCGTATCGTGCGTACCGCCATGGTCGAGGAGCTCGACAAGGATTACGTCCGCATGGCTCGCGGCGCCGGCGTTCCCGAGAAGGTCGTCGTCGGCATCAACGTTCTTCGCAATGCGCTGATCACCCCGGTCACCACCCTCGGTCTTAAGATCGGTTACCTCATGGGCGGCGCCGTCGTCATCGAGGTTATCTTCAACCTCCCCGGCATGGGTACCGCGATTCTGCAGGGCGTTCAGGGCAACGAGGCGAACCTGGTTCAGGGTGTCGTTATCGTCGTTGCTCTTGCCTTCATCATCATCAACATCGTGGTTGACATGCTCTACCTGCTCATCAACCCGCGCATCAGGACGGTGTAGATTATGGTAAAGATTCGAGAGAAGCAAACCGAGCAGCTCGAGAAGGCTGCCTCCAAGGGGCTCAAGCTCGGTGGCTGGAAGAAGATGACGCTGTCTTCTAAGATTGCCGCCGTCGTGCTGGTGCTGGTCGCCCTGACTGCGATTCTGGCGCCCCTTCTTGCCCCCTATAGCCCGGTCGAGATCTTTACGGCTCGCCAGGCTCCCGGCAACGGATTTATCTTCGGTACCGACGATAAGGGTCGCGACATTCTGTCGCGTATGCTCTACGGTGGTCGTTACTCGCTGATTATCGGCTTTGGCGCCACTGCCATGGCTCTGGTCTGCGGCTCGGTCGTGGGCGCCCTTGCAGCGGTTTCGCGCAAGGCCGTCTCCGAGACGATCATGCGTATCCTGGACATCATCATGTCCATCCCGGGCATCGCCCTCGCTGCCGTCTTCGTCTCCATCCTGGGCAACTCCGTGCCGTCGATTATCTTCGCCATCGGCTTTATGTACACTCCGCAGATTGCCCGTATCGTGCGCGCCAACATCGTGTCCGAGTACGGCGAGGACTATGTCCGCGCGGTCATCGTTTCCGGTGCCAAGGCTCCGTGGATTTTGATCAAGCATGTTCTGCGTAACTGCATCGCCCCGATCATGGTCTTCACCGTTACCCTGGTCGCCGACGCCATCATCTTCGAGGCCTCGCTGACCTTCATCGGCGCTGGTATCCAGGAGCCCACCGCTACCTGGGGCAACATCCTCGCCGACGCCCGCGGCGGCGTGCTCGCCGGCCGTTGGTGGCAGGCGCTGTTCCCGGGCCTGGCCATCATGATCACCTGCCTGGCGCTCAACATCCTCTCCGAGGGCATTACCGACGCCATGGCCGCTGCTCCCTCCGCCGCCCTGGATCCGACTGATTCCTCCAAGCGCCGCGAGGCCGACCTGCTGGTCTCCGACCCCGTTCGCGCCTACAAGGAGCAGGCCCAGTCCCTCTCCGCTCGCCTTGGCGCCCTGCGCGATGTCGAGCTCAAGCGTGACGATCGCCATGTGCCCGATGAGTCCGTTGAGCCGATCCTTTCGGTCCGCGATTTCTGCATCCAGTTTGAGCACCACGGTGATATCAACGTCGTCGACCACGTTAACTTTGACGTCCGTCCCGGCCAGACCATGGGCCTGGTAGGCGAGTCCGGCTGCGGTAAGTCCATCACCACGCTAGCCATCATGGGCCTGACCGACGATGACGAGCATCTTTCCGGCGAGGTTCTCTGGGAGGGCCGCGACCTGCTCAAGATGAGCAAGAAGGAGTGGTTCGGCCTGCGCGGTACCGATATCGCCATGGTCTACCAGGACGCCCTGTCCTCGCTTAACCCCTCTATGCTCATCTCTGCCCAGATGAAGCAGCTCACCAAGCGCGGCGGCACCCGCAGCGCCGAGGAGCTCCTGGAGCTCGTGGGCCTCGACCCCAAGCGTACGCTCGAGAGCTATCCGCATGAGCTTTCCGGTGGCCAGCGTCAGCGTGTTCTGATCGCTATGGCCCTTACCCGCGACCCCAAGCTGGTTATCTGTGACGAGCCCACGACCGCTCTGGACGTTACCGTCCAGAAGCAGGTCATCAAGCTGCTCAACGATCTTCAGGCCAAGCTCGGCTTTGCCATGATCTTCGTCTCGCACGACCTGGCGCTGGTCGCCGAGGTCGCCCATAACATCACGGTTATGTACGCCGGTCAGGTTATCGAGCAGGCACCCACCAAGGAGCTGCTCACCAACCCGATTCACGAGTACACCCGCGGTCTTCTGGGTTCCGTTCTGTCCATCGAGAGCGGTTCGGGCCGCCTGCACCAGGTGCCCGGCGCCGTTCCGAGCCCGCGCGATTTCCCCAAGGGCGATCGCTTCGCGCCCCGCTCGAGCCATCCGCGTATTGGCCTGGACACCCGTCCGGTCTTCAAGCGCGTGCCCGGCACCGAGCACTTCTATTCCGAGCTCCCCGACGAGGTGCTCAAGGCAAATGGTTTGACCCCTCACGCGGAGGTGATGTAGATGAGCGAGACCGCAGTCAACGGCGTCGAGCCGATCATCTTCCTTGATGACGTCCACGTCACCTTTAGGACCCGTACCGGTTCGATTCTCCACCCTAACCTGGTTCACGCCGTCCAGGGTGTAACGATTAAGCTCATGCCCGGTCAGACGATCGGCATCGTCGGCGAGTCCGGTTGCGGTAAGTCCACCACCGCCAACGTCATGTGCGGCCTGCAGGCCCCCACGAGCGGCAAGGTCTACTTTAAGGGCAAGGACGTTACCAAACGTACCGCCGAGGACCGTCGCCACATGGGTCGCGTTATCTCGGTCGTGTTCCAGAACCCGGCCACGGCGCTCAACCCCCGCATGGTCGTTCGCGAGCAGCTGCTCGACCCCATGCGCGTCCACAACCTGGGTACCGAGGCCGAGCAGGAGAAGCGCGTCAAGGAACTCTTGGAGCTCACCGGTCTGCCCAGCTCCGCTGCCGAGGTTCTTCCCGGTCAGCTTTCGGGCGGCCAGCGCCAGCGCGTGGCAATTGCCCGTGCCCTGTCGCTGAACCCCGACGCTATCATCGCCGACGAGCCCACCTCGGCTCTGGACGTTTCGGTCCGCGCACAGATTCTGAACCTGCTGACCGACCTTAAGAAGGAGCTCGGCCTGGCCATGGTGTTCATCAGCCATGACATCCAGACGGTCCGCTATATCTCTGACGACATCATCGTTATGAATGGTGGCAAGATCGTCGAGCAGGGCGAGGCCAAGCAGGTCTTCCAGCACCCCCAGGACCCCTACACCAAGATGCTGCTCGGCGCTGCGCCGTCGCTGCTGCATCCCAAGCTCGGCGAGTAGCCTCGCTTTCCCTCCCGTGCGCCCGGTTCCCTTGCCGGGCGCACCTCCGTTGCGATTTCGAAAGGTTGGGTTCACGAGCCATGCCAAGTGCTCAGGAGCTACAACATCAATTTGATGAATATCGAGGCGCCATGCCCCGTCCATCAGATTTCGATCTCTTTTGGAAGGATCGCATGGCCGAGGCCGACGCCGTCGGGCTTGACTATGCGATCGAGACGGCATCGGTCACCGATGCCGCGACCTGCCAGCTTTTCGACCTCTGGTATACCGGCATGTGTGGCGCGCGCCTGCATGCCAAGTACCTTAAACCCGTCTCGGACGAGCCCGTGCCATTGGTACTTCAGTTCCATGGGTATCCGGGTGCAAGCCGCAGCTGGTTTGAGCAGGCGTCGTTTGCGGGAATGGGCATGGCACTCATCGCCCTCGACTGCCCCGGCCAAGGAGGTCCCTCCGAGGACATTGGTGGATTTGAGGGCACAACTGTTGCCGGTCATATCGTCGCCGGTATCGACGGCGACCCGGCCAACCTCTACTATGTC
Organism: Collinsella sp.; assembly: GCA_022713905.1. GTDB lineage: Bacteria > Actinomycetota > Coriobacteriia > Coriobacteriales > Coriobacteriaceae > Collinsella. Next base: position 2,045 of record JAIHTM010000094.1, on the reverse strand, counting down.
CGCTTGCACCAAGATATTCGCATCCTGTGCCGCATCGTTCGCGAGCTCGAGGGCATCGATCTTGCGCGTGTGTTTGTGAACGGCGCGTCGCAGGGCGGCGGTTTGGGCATTGCGACCTGTGCGCTTAACAGCGAGCTTATCAATCGTGCCGCCATCCTCTATCCCTTCCTGTCAGATTTCCGCCTAGTCTGGGATTTGGATGCCGACGACATTGCCTACGAGGGCCTGCGCTATTGGTCTCGCTGGTTTGACGAGGACTCGACTCGTATTGACGAAGCCTATGCCAAGCTGGCGTACTTCGATTCCAAGAACTTTGCCCCTATGGTCAAATGCCCCGTGCTGTTTGGCACCGGCACAGCCGATATCGTCTGTCCGCCAGCGACGCAGTTTGCGGTCTATAACAACCTGACCTGCGAAAAGCGTCATGAGTTCTTTGAAGGCTTTGGCCACGAGGAGATTCAGGATTTTGACGATCTGATCATTCCGTTTTTCTGCAAGGGAGGGGAGGCTCATGTCTAAGTGCGAGAGCAATGTCGACGAGCTGATTGTCCCCGGACTCGTGGGAATTCCTGGAACGGTTTCGTCAAGGCTCGCAGAATATCGGGGCTGGCGCGGTGATGTCCAAGCAGATGTTTCTGATTTAGAGACATGCGCTTCGAATCTTGAGATTCAAGGCCTGGCCATAACGGCGATTGACTTTGTTAACCCCTGCGCCCGTTACTCGGAGGTCTCCTTTGAGCTCGGTGACGATGCGATTCACGCTCGTTTGATCGAGCCTGTCGGTCGTGCCCGAGTATCTGAGCGCGTGCCGCTGTGCCTGATGTTCCACGACATCGATCGGCCTGTGCGCGGCTGGCATCACATGACGAGATTTGCCGCCATGGGGTATGCCGTCCTCGCGCTGGATGACAATGTTGCTGGTGCGGACGACCTGCGGCGGGGGATTTCTTCGCCCGCTTTTGTCGAGCGCGTCCGTTGGGGTTGCGCGATGGCGAAGGTCGCGCGCGATCTCGATGGCATCGACCCGGACCGCATCTTTGCGTGGGGCGAGGGCCTTGGCGGCGGCATCGCGCTGGCGGTTTCCGCCCTGGACGAGCGGGGGCTCGCGTGCACGGCGCTTGCCAACCCGCTTCCCAGCGGTCTCGAGGCACTGTCGTCTCGGGTGCGCGGCTCGGTGCTCATGGGCACTTCGCTCATGGATGCCGTAAGTGATCCCAAGGATCAGTTTGCCGTATTCAACGGTCTTGAGTGTGACCGGAGGCATATCATCTATGCAAAATACGCTCACGAGCGCATCAATGCGTTCGAAAACGAAGTCGTCGACTTTTTTAACCAAACGTTCTACTCGTGTTCTTTGGCCTAGACGGCCTGGACACTGCCAACAAGAGTGGGTGGCATAGGGCCGCCCGCCAGACAGCTAAGGAGATTCTTGTGGCAACTCAGAAATTCACCGGCGTTATCCCTCCCGTCGTTGTTCCCGATACCGAAGATCACCAGCTCGACGTTGCCTCCTTTGAGCGCAGCATCAACCGCATAATCGATGCCGGCGTCGATGGCCTGTTCTTCTTGGGATCCTCGGGCGAGGTCGTCTTCTCCACCGACGAGCGCCGTCGCCAGATTATCGCCGAGGCCGTTCGTATCGTCGACCACCGCGTTCCCGTTCTGGTCGGCATCATCGATACCGAGACCGAGCGCATGATCGAGCACGGCAAGGTCGCCCAGGAGCTGGGCGCCGATGCCCTCGTCGCCACCTGCCCGTTCTATGCCCTGCAGGGCATGACCGAGGTCGAGGAGCACTTCCGCATCCTGCACGAGGAGCTCGACCTGCCCATCTTTGCCTACGACATTCCCGTCTGCGTTCACACCAAGCTCCCCTGGAAGCTCCTTGCCAAACTCGGCGCCGAGGGCGTCCTTGCTGGCGTCAAGGATTCCTCGGGTGATGACATCTCGTTCCGCTACCTCGTTCAGGAGAACGAGAAGAACGGCCATCCGATGAGCATTCTCACCGGCCACGAGGTTGTTGTCGACGGCGCCTACCTCGGTGG
>JAIHTM010000436.1 GCA_022713905.1 Collinsella sp. | reverse complement strand
CCTTCTTTTGCGTCTGGCTGCGCTCTGCCGACTCGTCATCGAACACCCAAAATCAATCGCAGGGTGCCAATTCCTCTACGAACAGCAGCGGCACGCAATCCGGCACGACCGACTCAAGTCAAACGACTGACGGCTCTCAGCCGAGCACGGATGACCAGACGAGCGGCAATACATCGGGCACGAGTTCCACCGACAACAGCAGCACTAACAGCTCGAGCGGAACCGCGTCCGGCACGGCATCTGACAGTTCAAGCCAAGGCACGACATCGGGCAACTAGGCGCTGCATCCCCAGATAGGCAACCTGAACAACGGGCGCGAATCGATAGCGGTTCGCGCCCGTTTGCCTTGGGTGCCGCCATGGCAAACGCTATGCGATGGTAAGATGCTTTACGTGTGTAAAGAGGAGATTTGCCATGAGCGAGACAATAGTTAGGCCCACGCTATCGCTGGGCAACCACATCTATCTGTATCGCCTGCTGCGCGATGCGATTGGATGCGGCAAGCAAACGTTTATGACGCAGGTCGAAGAGGCGCTCGCCGCGGGCGACATGACTGCTTATGACCTGGGCTTCGAGTCCACGCGCGAGCTGCTCGAGGAGCTCGACGACTGCATTAAGTTGACTGTCTTTAAGGGCGGTCGCCTGTATGCCACCGTCATCGCTAACGAGGTCTGGGATACCGCCCTTGCCAAGGGCGAGGACAAGCCCAAGGCAGCCAAGGGAGCCAAGCAGTCCTACAAAAAGAAAAAGCGCGGCGAGAAGGACCTCAAGGCCGTGCGCCCCAAGCACGTTAAGCGTCCCGAGCCCGAGCCCGTGGCTGAAGCTGTGCCGGAGCCCGAGCCCGAGACAGAGATCGAAGTCGCTATTGAGGTAACGGCAGAAGCCGAAACCGAAATCGCCGCCACGACCGATCCCAAAGTCATATCCGAGCAGGAAGCCACTACGGAGCTCAACGAGGCTCCCAAGTCGACAACCGAAGAAGCCGCTAACCAACCCGAGACGTCTGCGTTCCAAAACAGCGATGTCTTTGGCGACGAGGCCGAGGACGATCAGCCCGACGAGCCCGCCGATCAAGACGCTACCGAGGCGGCATCGGAGCCCGAGGCGCCGCAGCCTGCCATCTCGCTCACGGTCGTCTATGACCCCGAGAACGCA
>JAIHTM010000093.1 GCA_022713905.1 Collinsella sp. | reverse complement strand
AGCCGCCCGTGAGCACAGTGCCCACGGGCGGCTTTTTGGAAGTGCTAGGGGGTCAGATAGACCAGTAAACCGTACTATTTCCTAAAAATACTCGTCGAGGAAGTTGTCGACTGTGTTCCAGTAGAGCTCGGGGTCAACTTGCGCACTCTTGGCGTGGGTGGCGCCATGGATAGTGAGCTTTTGCTTGACCTTGCTGGCGCACGTGTCGTAGTTTTGGTCGAGCATGCTGTACGGTACAAAGGTGTCCTGGTCGCCGTGGATAAACAGCATGGGAACTGTCGCGTGTTCGAGTTGCTCCACACTGCTCGCCTTATGAAAGTCGTAGCCTGCGCGCACGTTGCACACTAAGTTTGCTACATCGAGCAAGGGAAAGCTGGGCAGGCCGAACACGTCCTTGAGCTGCAGAGAAAACTCGTCCCAAACACTCGTATAACCGCAGTCCTCGATAATGCATTTCACGTTTGCGGGCAGAGATTCCCCCGCGACGTTCATGGCGGTTGCCGCACCCATCGACTCGCCAAAGACCAGGATGCGCGCCTCGGGGTCAGCCTGAACGATTCGCTCGATCCATGCGACGATGTCGAGGCGCTCGGGCCAGCCCATGCCGATATAGTCGCCGCCGGAGCGCTCGTGGGCGCGGGCGGCGGGTGCGAGTACGTTCATGCCGCGGTCGTGGAATCGCTTGACGTATCGGGCCATACCGATGGGCTCGTTGGTATATCCATGCAGGCAGACTGCGTAGTCGTGCGTGCTCTCCGACGCAGCAAAATACCAGGCGGCGAGCTCAGTCCCGTCGTCCGCGGTGAGGCTGCTGCTCTCGCGGTTCTCTTTAAACCACGCCCGCGCCTCGCCCTCCTCGGCGTCCATCTGCTCGCCCTTTTCGGCGTCCTTGCTGTCCTGCATCATCTTCATGGTGTAGGGCGCTTGGGGATTCAGGGCAAAGTCGAACAAGAAGTTGCCGGCAAACCCCAACAGCGCGACAACGAGCACCAGCGCAACGACGCCGGCTATCTTGAGCTTTCGATGGGAACGTGCGTTTTGAGACATAAGAAGCTTTCCTATAAGATGTTAATACATCAACATTTAATGCAAGCGCATTATGGACGTTCGCCGTTGATGCGTCAACAGGCAAAGAATGGGTAAACAAAGGGTCACGTATGGTGCAAATTTCGCACGTACCTAGACGCTTTGATATAGTGTTGAGAACTCTTTACGTTGGAGGATGTAACCGGCATGTCCGATTCGAGCGACAGTTCTAAGCCGCGACCCAAGACCGCGGCCGTTCCACACTACACGGTGGGCGAGGAGATCATGAACTCCGTCACCCATGGTGTCGGCTGCCTGCTGGGTATCGCGGGCCTGGTGCTCCTGATCGTATTCGCTGCCCTGCGCGGCGGAGGCCCGGCCCACATGGCCGCGGCGATTGTCTATGGTGTCAGCATTATTCTCGAATACCTAGCCTCCACGCTCTACCACGCGATTCAGCCCGCGCGCGCCAAGCGCGTGTTTCGCATCATCGACCACAGCTGCATCTACCTGCTCATAGCCGGCAGCTATACGCCGTTTTGCCTTATCACGCTCGCAAACGACGGCGGCCCTGCGCTGTTCTTTGCCGTATGGGCCATCGCCATTATCGGCATCGCCCTCGAGTGCTTCCTACGCGAGCGTCAACCGCACTGGGTAAGCGGCCTGGTCTACCTGCTGATGGGCTGGCTCGTTGTCTTTAAGCTGCCCGAACTTGTGGCGCTGCTCAACCCCGTGGCACTTGCCCTGCTCGCCGTCGGCGGCGTGTGCTACACCGCGGGCGTGCCGTTCTATATCGCCAAAAACGTGCGCTACCTGCACAGCGTGTTCCACCTGTGGGTGCTCGCCGGCAGTATCTTCCAGTTCATGGCGGTGATCCTCTTCGTAATTTAGCGACCACGCCCACGGCCCCGCTCGCACGGGCGACCGGTGCAATTGCCCTATCCGTCACCTACGCTTACTACCCAACGTCCCGAATCTTGGAGGTTCGAGAAACTCCCGATGGACATAACCATCTCCCTTATTACCACGCTTGTCCTGACGCTTATCAACGGCTACTTCTCCATGTCCGAGATGGCTCTCACCACGGCCAAGCGTGCCGTGTTGGAGCACGATGCCGAGGAGGGCGACAAGCGCGCCGAGCGCGCCGTCCAGCTCGCCGCCGACTCCGATCAGCTGTTGGCTACCATCCAGGTCGCCATCACGCTCGTGGGCTTCGCCTCGTCCGCCGTCGCCTCGACGAGCCTGTCCGACCCGCTCGCCACGTGGCTCATGAGCTTTGGCGTCGCGCCGCTTTCCGCCATCGCACGCGGCCTGGCGCCGGTCATCATCACCGTCGCCGTCGCCTTTGTGTCCATCGTGATCGGCGAGCTCGTGCCCAAGCGCATCGGCCTTGCTAACGCCGAGGGCGTATCCAAGCAGGTCGTGGGACCGCTCTCCGTATTCCAAAAGATCGCCCGTCCGCTCGTGTGGCTGACTGGCGCTTGCTCCGATGGCCTGGCCCGCATCTTGCGTATCAAGAGTGCCGACGACCGTCAGAACGTCTCGGAAGAAGAGATCAAGTACATGGTCTCGGAGCAGGACGACCTGCTCGACGAGGAAAAGCGCATGATCCACGAGATCTTCGACCTGGGCGACACCGTTGCCCGCGAGGTCATGGTGCCGCGCGTGGACACCACCATGTGCGAGGACGACGAGACGGTCGCCGACGTGTTGTCCACCATGCGCCAGACCGGCTTCAGCCGCATCCCCGTCTATCACGAGGACCCCGACAACGTCGCGGGCATCGCGCACATCAAGGACCTGATCCAGCCCGCGCTCGATGGCAAGGGCGACCAGCCCATCGCCGGCTTTTTGCGCGACGCCACCTTTGTGCCCGACACCAAGGACATCCTGCCGCTGCTGTCCGAGATGCAGACCTCGCACGACCAGATCGTGGTCGTCGTGGATGAGTACGGCGGCACGGCCGGCATCATCACCATCGAGGACATCGTCGAGGAGATCGTGGGCGAGATCGAGGACGAGTTCGACCCCGACAACAAGTACCTCACGCGCCTTTCGCGCCGCGAGTGGCTCGTCGATGGGCGTTTTTCGTGCGATGACGCGATTGAGCTTGGTTGGCCGCTCGAGGAAAGCGATGATTATGAGACCATCGCCGGCTGGATTTTGGAGCTTTGCGACTCGGTGCCCGACATCGGAGAGGTGTTTGAGGTCGCGGGGTACAAGTTTAAAGTGCAGTCGATGCGTGGCCAGCGCATCTCGCTCATTCGCGTGATCGCTCCGGCCGAAACCGATAAGAAGGATTCCGAGTCTTCGGCAGAGAAGCCGGCGGCGTCGGGTGCGGGCTCTGTGGACCCGCACGATGGCGACGAGTAGGACAAGGAAGAGTAGGGGAGAGTTATGGCAGGCCTGTTCAACATCCTTAAGGTCACCGTCAGCGAGGACAAGATCTGTGCGCATGTGCTGGTGAACCCCGGCATGCCGCTCATGACCTCGGAGGACATCGAGGCCACGGCGCGCGTGTACTACCTGGTACCGGCGATTGCCAAGCACCTGTGCCTGGGCGATTCCGGCCGCGAGTTCCAGGACTGCATGGGTCAGACCGAGCTCTGCCACCTGCTGGAGCACGTGACGGTCGAGCTCATGAACGAGACCGGTCTTGCCGGTAGCATCTCGTGCGGCCGCACGCGCGTAAGCGAGCATGACGAGCGTGTCTTTGAGGTCGAGCTTTCGTGTCCCGACGACGCACTGGCCATCGGTGCGCTGTCTTCGGCCACCTTTATGATGGACTGGGCCTATCTGCACGCCGACCAGCCTGCCCCCGACGTGGAAGGCACGGTCGCGGGCCTGCGCAACCTGGTGCTGGGCATGCGCGCCGAGGCCGAGGGCAAGGATCCTCACGAGGCCGTCGCTGCTGCGAACGGCGAAGATGCTGCCGAGGACGAGGGCGCTGACGAGGGCGATGTGCCGCTCGACGACGAGCCCGTTGCCGATGCGACCGCCGAGCCCGTTCCCACCGAGCCCCAGGGCGTCCCCAACTTTGACGACGAGCCCCAGGTGGCGATTGATACCGAGGGCGCGGTTGCCGAGAACCACGAGGCCTCCGCTGCTGTCTTTGGCGGTGCGGCGACGGTTCCGGCAGGACCTGCGCATGAGGGCGGCCTGCCACTCGTGGACGGCGCCGGCGAGGACCCGGGTGCCACGGTGGCCATGCCGGCTATGCCTCAGGAGTAGGCCTACGCGTTTATCACCATCACGTACCTGCGCCTTTGCCGTACGCAGATGAGCGGAGCGGCAAGTGATGCGCTGCGGGTATAATGGACAGCATTCAAACGGTGGGCACCGACGTGCCCGCAGGAGAGGAATGATCATGGGTAAGACTTTCAGCTTTGTCTCCGGCGCACTTTTTGGTGCCGCTGCCGGCGCTATTATCGGTGTTGCTCTGGCCCCGCGCTCGGGCGCCGAGACCCGCGCCATGGCTGCCGATATCGCCAACGACGCCTGGGACAATATGCGCGACACCTACGAGCACAGCGCCGAGGAGGCCCGTGCTGCGGTGAATGACTTTGGCCCGATGGTCGACGCCAAGACCGACGACCTGCGCGCCAAGGTCGACCTGGCCCGCGAGCGCATGGACCAGCTGCGCGAGCAGCTCAACGACGCCATTTCGGGCGGCAACGTGACGCCTGCCGCCGACGTCGTGGTCGAGAACGCCGTCGAGGCTGATACCGAGGCTGCGGAGCCCTCGACCGAGGCATAATGCGCGCCGGGGATTTTGTCGGCGCCAAGATCTATCGCAAGCCTACCGAGGACAAGCGCACCAAAAAGGACGGCACGCCGCGCAGCCCTAAAAAGCTTGGAAAGATTCACTTCCCGGTCTTTACCCCGGGCGGTACGCGCGTGGTCGGCTTTATGGTCCGTCAGTCCGATATCGCGGGCATGATCGAGCGTCCCGATCGATTCGTAGCACTCGACGCCATTGGTGTCTACGAGGGCGCCATTGCGGTCGATGACGTTAAGGACACGTACGATGCCGCCGCCGCCAAGCGCCTCGACATCAACCTGGACGATTGCATCATCTGGGTTGGTATGGACGTGCGCACGGAATCGGGCGACGTCGTGGGCTATTGCTCGGACGTTGAGTTTAAGCCACGCTCGGGCATCGTGCAGGCATTCTATGTGACCGCCGGTGCTGCTTCGAGTGTTTTGGTTGGTGACACGCAGGTGCCGCCGACGATGCTGCGCGGCTACGAGAACGGCGCGATGGTCGTCTCGGACGAGGTCAAGTCGCTCGGGTATTCGGGCGGTGCGGCTGCCAAGGCCGCCGAGGCCAGCGTCGTGGTGGGCGACAAGGTCAAAAAGGGCGCCAAGGTGCTCGACGACAAGGGGTCGGTTGCCGTGGACAAGGGCAGTCGCGCACTGGGCAAGCAGCTCGGCAAGACGCGCGGCATGTTCAAGGCCTTTAAGGACGAATACCAAAAGGCGAGCGGAGGCTCGTCAAAAGCTACAAAATAGCGACGTACCAAATGATGGGAGGCAAGCCGGAGACCTGTTGCTCCGGCTTGCTGTGTTTATGGGGGAGGGCACATGCGCCAAAACGGATCCAACTTAAACGGGCGTTCGGGTACGCGTCCGACGGCGCGCCGCGATCTGGGGCAGCTGCCCAGCGGTCAGCGCAAGCGTCACCGTAAGCCCGGCGCGATGTACCTCAACCATAGCCGCGGCTTTAGCGATCGCAGCGCGCGCATCGGCAACAGCCGTACGCCCCGTCGTTCGTCTCGCCTGCCTTATGCGCTCATCGCCGTGGGTTGCGCACTCGTGTTGTTTATCGCTGCCGTCGTGGGCTACGTCAACCGCAGCGTGGACGTGGAACTCAACGGCCAGAAGACCGCGGTGCGCGTGGGCTCTACGCTGCAGAATCTCATAGACGACCAGGAGTTGACTGACACCTACGACGCAGGCGACCTACTGGCCGTCGATGACAGCGTGCTCAAGCGCCATGGGGGCGAAAAGCTGTCGGTTAAGGTGGACGGCAAGCGCGTGAAGCAGGGCAAATGGGATAGCCGCGAACTTGAGGGCGGCGAGAAGGTGACGGTCAAGGATGGCCGTAACACCTACGAGAAGCACGAGATTCAGGCTACGGTTATCGAGCCCAAGCTCAAGGTCGAGGGCACGGGCGCCATAGAGTATGTGCAGACGTGGGGTGTCCAGGGCCGCTCCGAGGTGTGGGTTGGTGAGCAGTCGGGCAAGACGCAGGACCGCGGCGAGGTTGTGCCCGCCACCGATTGCGTCGTTGCGTGCGCCAGCGTGGCGCCCAAGGGCAACAAAAAGTACGTGGCGCTGACGTTTGACGAGGGTCCGAGCGGCGCGACCAAGCAGATTTTGCAGGTACTCAAGGAAAAGGGCGTCACCGCGACGTTCTTCCTGTCGGGCGATGCGGCCGAGGCCTCGCCTGCTACGGCCAAGGCGATTGTCGATGCCGGGTGCGAAATCGGATCCAACAGCTACAGCGACGATTCGCTCAAGGGTCAGGACCGTGAGGCGGTACGCGAGCAGATCACGAAAGGCACCGATGCGATTAAGTCGGCGACCGGCGTGAAGACGATGCTGCTGCGTGCTCCCTACGCTGCCTTTGACGAGCAAAACTGGATTGATGCGATGGACCTGGTCTCCGCCGTGGTCTCGTGGAATATTGACTCGGGCGACTGGCTGCTCAACGGTGCCGACGAGCAGGTCTCAACGGTGCTCGATTCGGTGACGCCGGGCAATATCGTGCTGCTCATCGATAGAGACGAATGCGCCGAGCAGACGCTCGAGGCGCTGCCGCAGATTATCGACGGTCTTGTCGCCGACGGCTACAAGATCGTGACGCTCAGCGACCTGGTCAAGACGGACACGTCGCTGAGCAAAAAGCTCACCTCGCTGACGAAGGTCACCATGCCCAAGGACGCCGTGTTCCCCCAACTTGCCGAGGACGATGACACCACAGAGTAGTCATTGGGTAGTCGTTTAAGAACGTCCCCAATGGCTATGTCACGGATACGTCAGCGTTTGGTATGCCTGCAATGTGCAGCGCATAAATTCGATGCCGCAGGGCGATGCTGATGCTATAGTTACTGCGGTTAATGAGGGTCAAGAGAAAGGTTACAGGTGAAATCCAAACCTCGACCATACAGTCGATGACCCCATGCAGGTGCTTTTTGCGCATGCACGGGGTGTAAGCGTCGAGCGGCGTGCCGCCCGCGCATGCGTATACATATCCAGAAGCCCCCGGACGCCGCACGCGCGGCCGCGCCCGGAGGAATAATGATGGGGAGCACCATTGAATTATCTGAGTGAGATGCTCAAATTGCCAGTCTTGGACGTCGACGGCGAAAAGCTCGGCGTGGTCAACGATTTTGGCATTGCAACCGGCGAAGTTTTTCCGCACGTGACGTCGCTCGCGTTCCGCGGTCCCGGCAAAACGCCGTTCATGATCAGCTGGCGCAAATGGGTCGACCGCATCGACGAGACGGGCGTGTATCTCAATACGTCTGCCACCAATATTCGCTTCTCGTACCTGCAGCCGACCGAGCTCCTGCTGGCGCGCGATGTTCTCAATAAGCAGATCGTCGACACGCAGGGCATGAAGGTCGTGCGCGTCAACGACATCAAGTTTTCCATGTCGGGCGAAAACCAGCTGCGCCTGCTGGGTGCCGAGGTCGGTGCCCGCGGTCTGCTACGCGCCATCAGCCCCGCGCTCGAGCATATTGTTGAAGGCTTTATGAAGCACCTGGGCAAGCCGCTCAGCGAGGACATCATCGCTTGGTCCTACATGGACCTGCTCGACCGCTCGACTAAAAACATCCAACTCTCGGTGTCGCACAAGACGCTCGGCGAGCTGCACCCTGCCGACATCGCCGACATTATCGAGCAGCTCGACCCGCGCCTACGTGCGCAGGTGTTTGCACAGCTCGATACTGCCCAGGCCGCCGAGGCCATCTCGGAGTTCGATGACGACGAGCTTATGACCGAGATGCTCGAGGGCCTGTCCGACACGGACGCATCGTCGATGCTGGCCATGATGGACCCGGACGACGCTGCCGACCTGATCGACGAGCTTGATTACGAGAAGGCCGAGAAGCTCCTGCGCCTGATGGGCGTCAAGGAGGAGAAGGCGATTCGTAACCTGCTGGGGTATGAGGACAACACCGCCGGCCGCATCATGACCTCGGAGTTTGTCTCCCTGCCCGCCACGGCAACGGTCGGTGACGCCATCGAGGCGATTCGCGAGCTCGACGAGGACTTCGAGAGCGTCTACTACGTCTATACCGAGGATCCGAGCGGCATGCTGACCGGTGTGCTTTCGCTGCGAACGCTGATCGTAGCCGATCGCGACGCCACGCTGGGTCAGCTGGCCTATCGCGACCTGGTCTATGTGTCGCCCGACGAGGACCAGGAAGACGTAACGGACGAGATGACCAAGTATGACCTGGTCGCCATCCCCGTCTGCGACGAGAACCGCCACATCCTGGGTATCGTGACCTTCGACGACGCCATGGACGTTATCGCCGAGGAGCATCAGGAGGACCTGCAGATCGCCGGTGTCGGCTCGGGCGACAGCGCGTCCGATGACTCGACGAATGTGCTCAGCTGGTTCGTGCATCGCCAGTACTGGGTTGTTGTATGGGGCATCGCGTCGTGCATCATGGCGACCGTGCTGGGAACGGCGCTCGGCTCCGCGCATCTGGTGGTGTTCCCCATGTGCGCCATGCCGCTCGTGCTGCTGGCGGCCTCGCGCATGGTGTCGTTCGTCAAGAACTACTTCCTGGAGTATGACGGTCACGACGACGAGCCCAAGCCGTATCTGGGATTCTTCTTCCAGAGCACGGGCATGGGCCTGATTCTGTCACTCGTGACCTACCTGTGCGCCCAGCTGGTGCGCACCGCCGCGTTCCCCGATGCGCCCATGTTTGAGGAGCAACTCTTTACCGGGTGTTTTAATATCGCTGCCATCATTTGCCTGGTTGGCAACATGAGCGCCGTGATTTACCTGATGGTGCTGTTCTGGCGTGACGAGCATGACCTCAACACGTCGGGCACCGCCATGAACGTCATTGCCGTCATGATCTCGTGTTTGGCGTATTGCATCGCCGCGGTGCTGCTCGCCATGTCAGTCATGGGTTAGGTGGTCGCGTGCAAAATAC
>JAIHTM010000435.1 GCA_022713905.1 Collinsella sp. | reverse complement strand
TGGAAACGGTGCGCACCATGGCCGAACGCGGCTGTGCCGTGATCATGGTCTGCCACGATATGGAAGTCGTTTCCGACTTTGCCGAGCGCATCGTTGTGATGGCCGACGGCCATATCCTCGACCGCGGCCGCGCGCACGAGCTATTCTCGAACATCGATCTCATGCGGCGTGCCTACGTGGAACCTCCCCAGGTTATTGAACTCTCGCGCCGTCTGGCATCTTCCGTCTCGCCCGCTTTTGCGCAGGTGAGCGAGGTCACCGATGTCGTTCGAATTACCAAGGAGATGGTCCACCGTGGTTAACGTCATCGACTACATGCCGGGCGATACGCTGCTGCATAGCCTGAATCCCGTCGTCAAACTGGGCCTCGCCGCCGCCATCATCGTCGGCATCTTCTTGTCCGACACCTACGTGGCGCTGCTGGGCTTTTTGGCACTCACCCTTGCGCTGGGCGCCTATGCCGGCATCGTCGACCGTCTGTTCTCGCTGCTCAAGTTGCTGATTCCGCTCGCGCTTATCATGCTGGTGCTCCAGCTGGCCTTTATGCGCGATGGCAACGTGGTGTGGGGTTTTATCACCGACACGGGCCTCGTCACAGGATCGAAGGCCTGTCTGCGCCTGCTGGGTGTGGCGTTACCACTCATCCTCATGCTCATGGTGACCAAGCTCAATGACCTTGCCAACGCCTGCGTCGAGGTGCTGCACGTGCCGTATCGCTATGCCTTCACCTTTACCACGGCGCTGCGCTTTGTGCCGGTGTTTGGTCAGGAGATGAACGCCATCATGGAGGCGCAGACCGCACGCGGCGTCGAGTACGACACCAAGAACCCCATCAAGAAGCTTAAGCTCATGCTGCCACTGTGTGTGCCACTGCTCATCTCGAGCGTGGGCAAGACCGACGCCACCGCCTTGGCGGCAGAACAACGCGGCTTCTATCTGCGTACGCGCGCCAGCTCGTACAAGCGCTACCCCATCAAGGGCCTGGACATCGCCGTGCTCATCGTCAGTATCGCCCTCATCGCCATCGGCTTCCTGTTCTAGTTCACCACCGACAGCAACCGCCCAAATCAGAACCACCCTTAAAAAGGGTGGTTTGCTCTTAGGGTATAACCCACGGGCTCCGGGCTCGCGTCTAAAGGCGCGGGCCCGGACTTCGTCCAGGC
>JAIHTM010000434.1 GCA_022713905.1 Collinsella sp. | reverse complement strand
CAGGGAACAGAGATTAAGAGCCACGCTTACAGGGCTCTGCGTCGGAGCAGATTAAAAGAGATGCATGCAGTCCGGTACGCAGATGATTTTAAAATTTTCTGCGCATCACATGAGGATGCTGTCAGAGCATACAAGGCAACAGAGTTATGGCTAAAGGACAGGCTGGGGCTGGAAATCAGCCCTGACAAATCCAAAGTAGTTAATCTCAAAAGACAGTATTCTGATTTTCTCGGGTTCAAGCTGAAAGTCCGTAAAAAGGGTAAGAAGTATGTAGTTCGGTCTCATATGAGCGATAAAGCATACAAAAAGGCTCATGGAAAAGTCTCGGAAGAAGTAAAGAAACTGGCTCATTCGTCAGATGATAATGCTCAGTTCATGCAGCTTCAGAAATATAACGCTGTAGTTGCCGGACTTCATGAATACTATTGTATTTCCACAGAAGTATCCCATGATTTCAGCAGACTTGCCTTCAGTATCAACAAACAACTCAGAAACAGACTGAAAGGTGACTTATCCAAAAAGGGACAGCTCAGAAATGGGTTTATTAAAGAAAAGTATGGAGCAAGCAGACAGATGAGGTTCCTTCATGAACGTCCGGTGATTCCACTGGGATATGTCCAGCCGAAGAATGCCCAGCATAAAAGGAAATCCATCAATAAGTATACGGTCAAAGGTCGGGAACAGATTCATAAGAATCTTGCAATCGACACAGCGACAATGTTATGGCTGATGAGAAATCCTGTAAAGGGCAGAACCATTGAATATGCGGATAACCGTATCTCCTTGTATGCGGCACAGTATGGTAAATGTGCAGTGACGGGAATTCTGATGGATTCTCATGATATTCACTGCCACCATAAAGTGCCCGTAAACAATGGTGGTTCGGATGAATACACAAATCTTATTCTTGTCAGCAAAGAAGTTCATATCCTTATCCATGCTTCTTCAGAACCTACGATTGAGAAGTACCTGAAATCCTTAAATCTTGATGATAAACAAATAGAAAAGCTTAACAAACTTCGTACTATGGCAGAAATGCCACCTATTATTCTTTGAATTTAATGCTGTAACGAAGTGTGTAAGTTGTGTTTAAAACCCTGGACGGCTGAATTCGATGGAACGCCGTGTGCGGTGAAAGTCGCATGCACGGTGTGGAGCGGGGGA
>JAIHTM010000092.1 GCA_022713905.1 Collinsella sp. | reverse complement strand
ACCAAGCGACGCTACATCCAGCCCGCGCGCGCTCAGCAACTCGGCAATGCTGCGGTCGATGAGCTCCTGTGTGGACTCCGAAAGGCTTTCGACCTCGATAGGGGCGGGCTCCGTGCGCGTCGGCGCCGCGTCGAAGCACGCCATGAGCTGCTGCGCCATGGCGTTGATGGAGCGTACGGTCGAGAGGTCGGTGTTGACGCAGAGCATACCGACGATCTCGTCATTCTCGCGGATAAAGTACGTCGCTGACTCCAACGTCTTGCCGCCGGCACCGCGCCCCTCGTAGCCCGTAATAAACGGCAGGTCGCGATACTTGGCGTCGTGCATGATCTTGAGTGCCAGATCGGTGGCGGGACCGCCGACCTTGCGGCCGCTCACGATGCCGTTGCGAATATCAACGATGGCGTGGTCGGGATCCGAGAAATCGTGCAGCACGATTTCGCTGTTTTTGCCGAGTATCTGCTCCAGAAAATCGACCATCGGCAAAAAGCGACGTACGGTCTCGTTCACGGGCAACTCCTTTGGGTGAAATCGGAAATGTTCATAACAATTTTTTCTCATGGTAACACGCTGCCCATCATCTCGTATATCCGCAGGTACATTGCGTAATGCAGACGAACGGTAGGAATTTAGCGGTAAACGGTTGACCAAAAGAAAAGTTAGATGCTATTTTGACCAGACACTTTCCTGACCTGCGGAAATGCGTTATTTCAGCTGAAGAATAGTCTGATAACAAAAAATTATTATTGAGAATGAGAATCATCTTTAATACGATATGCAATGAAGGCACAACCTCAACCCCGCACTGCGTCACAATAGAGCGTTAGATGCGAAAACAACTACTTCGAGGATTGGTGGTCAAATGACCCAGGAGACGATTACGAACGGCACTGAAGCCCTGTTCACTCGCGAAGGCATGCCTCCCGTTAAGGAAATGATCCCGTGTGCCCTTCAGCACGTACTGGCATCGTTTGCCGGCATCATTACCCCGGCGGTCATCATGGCCGGCGTCTACGGCTTTAATAGCCAGCAGAGCACCGACATCATCCAGGTCGCCCTCATTCTTTCGGCGATCGATACGGCCCTTCAGGCCTTCGCTCCCTTCCGTCGCATCGGCGGCGGCCTGCCCATCGTCATGGGCGTTTCGTTCGCGTTCCTGCCGGCCCTGCAGGCCATGGGTGCCTCGGGCTTTAGCTTTGGTGCGCTGCTGGGTGGCGAGATCGTCGGCGGCGCCGTCGCGGTCCTCTTTGGTCTGGCCTACAGCAAGATCAAGTGGCTGTTCCCGCCCGTCGTGACCGGTACGGTCATCTTCTCCATCGGCGTTTCGCTGTATCCCACGGCCGTCAAGTATATGGCCGGCGGTATGGGTACGCCGCTGTGGGGCACCCCGCAGGCCTGGTGCGTTGCTCTTATCACCTTCGCCGTGGTCTTTGCGCTCGCCAACTTTGGCAAGGGCACGCTCAAGCTGGGATCCGTGTTCTTTGGCATGATCGTTGGCATGATCGTCTCCATCCCCTTTGGCATGATCGACTTCTCCAGCGTCGCCACCGCTCAGGTCTTCGCCCTTCCCAAGCTCATGCCCTACGCGCTCGAGTTTGATCCCGAGGTCTGCATTACCCTCGCCGTCGTGTTCCCCATGGTCGCCATCCAGGTTATCGGCGACGTCTCCGCTGCCTGCCTTGGTTCCATCGACCGTATGCCCACCGAGCGCGAGCTCTCCGGCGCCATCGTGTCCCAGGGCCTCACCTCTATGGTCGGCGGCCTGCTGGGCGGTCTTCCCACCAGCGCCCTTGGCCAGAACGTGGGCATCATCTGCTCCAACAAGGTCGTCAACAAGTGGGTCTTTGTGATCATCGCGGCCGTCTTTGCCATCGCCGGCCTGTTCCCGCAGCTCTCTGCCGTCCTTTCCGCTATCCCGCAGCCCGTCATCGGCGGCGCGACCGTCGGCGTCTTTGGCACCATCACCATGAACGGCGTGCGCATGTTCACCCGCGAGGGCCTCACGCAGCGCACTACCACTATCGTCGGCACCTCCGTCGTCTTTGGCCTGGGTATCTGGATGGCCAGCGGTTGCCTTGCCGGCGAGGGTATGCCCGCCTGGGTGTCCACCGTCATTGGCTCCAATGCCGTAACCCCCACCGCCATCATGGCCATTGTCCTTAACCTGATCCTTCCGCAGACGCCGGTCGTGGCTCAGCACATCGATGCTGCCAAGGACGCTGCCGTGGATCTGGTCTTGCCCGAGAGCAAGAAGTAACCAATTCGGTGCTATTCGTCGGCGGACGCATCGCCTCGTCTGCCGACGCCATGCGGCGCCAAGCCGCACTTCAAAGGGTTTGTCCCTTTGGTGAAGCGTTGACGGGAGAGGGCCCGTTTCCGGTGTAGGCCGGCGCTTCGCACTCCGCCATGTCAGAGGTGTCAAACCCCGCCTCTGATGTTGAAGGGAGCATCCATGCTTCTGGTCGCTAACGGTTCCGTCTTTACCCGCAACGCTCAGACCCCGTTCATTCCAAACGGTGCGGTCGCCATTGACGGAGATACGATCGTCGAAGTGGGCCCCGAGCGCGAGCTCAAGGCCAAGTACCCGGATGCCGAGTACGTCGATGCCCGGGGCAACCTCATCATGCCCGGACTCATCAACTGCCACACCCACATCTACTCGGGTCTGGCCCGCGGCCTCGCCATTAAGGGCTGCAACCCCACCAACTTCCTGGAGAATCTTGAGCAGCAGTGGTGGAAGATCGACGACAACCTGACGCTCGACGGCACCAAGGCCAGCGCCTATGCCACGATTTTGGACTCCATCCGTGATGGCGTCACCACGATCTTCGATCACCATGCGAGCTTCTGCGAGATCCCGGGAAGCCTTTTTACCATTAAGGATGCAGCTCAGGAGCTGGGCATGCGTTCGTGCCTGTGCTACGAGGTCTCCGATCGCCGCGGCCAGGAAAAGTGCGACCAGGCCATTGCCGAGAACGCCGAATTTGCCCAGTGGGCCGCCAAGGAGCGTCGCGATAACGACAACCACATGATCGCCGCCATGTTTGGCGGACATGCTACCTTTACGCTTTCGGACGAGACCATGGATAAGATGGCCGAGGCCAACAACGGCCTGACCGGCTTCCACATCCATGTGTGCGAGGGCATGAACGACGTGTGGGATTCCCGCCTCAACCGCGGTGGTATCAGCCCCGTCGAGCGCCTGCTGCAGCACAACCTGCTGGGTCCTGACACCATGCTCGGCCACTGCATCCACGTGACGCCTGCCGAGATGGATATCGTCAAGGAGTCCGGCACTTGGCTGGTCAACAACCCCGAATCCAATATGGGCAACGCCGTGGGCTGCGCCCCCGTGCTCGAGTTCTTCCGTCGTGGCATCCCCGTGTGCATGGGCACCGACGCCTACACCCACGATATGCTCGAGAGCCTTAAGGTCTTCCTGATCATTCAGCGTCACAACGCCGCCATGCCCAACGTGGGCTGGTGTGAGGCCATGACCATGCTGTTCGAGAACAACGCCAAGATGGCGAGCAAGTACTTCGATCGCAAGCTCGGTGTGCTCGAGGCCGGCGCTGCCGCCGACGTTATCGTTATGGACTACAAGCCCTTTACGCCGCTGAGCGAGGAGAATATCGACGGCCACATGCTCTTTGGCATGATGGGCAAAAACTGCCGCACCACCATCATCAACGGCCGCGTCCTGTACAAGGATCGCGAGTTCGTTGGCATTGATGAGGCCAAGATCAACGCGTGGACCATGGCCGAGTCCAAGAAGCTCTGGAGCACGCTCAACGATCGCACCTACTAATTCACAAGTAGATTCGCGCGCGTCGGATGTTTCGCCGCATCCGGCGCGCGCATAGGCGGCCTCCGCGGGGTCGCCGGCGCTGTGCTAGCGCTACACCGTATTTGCGCCCGCCGCGCGGTCTCGCCGGGCGTTACAGAGAGGAACTCATTATGAGCGACATCATGAGGCCGATCCCGTTTTCGCAGCTGATGAACTGGATCATCGAGGAGCACAAGACTCAGGGCGCCGTCTTTGGCGTGCGCAAGATGGTTACGACCAACCAGGAGGGCGCGCTTCCCATTTTTGACGAGCGCATCGAGACTCCGTTTGGCCCGGCCGCCGGCCCCAATACGCAGCTTGCCCAAAACATCGTGGCATCCTACGTGGCCGGTTCCCGCTTCTTTGAGCTCAAGACCGTTCAGGTTATGGACGGCGAGGAGCTCTCCAAGTGTGTGAACAAGCCCTGCATCGTGGCGCAGGACGAGTGCTACAACTGCGAGTGGTCGACCGAGCTCGAGGTTTCGCAGGCTTTTGCCGAATACGTGAAGGCATGGTTCGCCTGCCACCTCATCGCTCGCGAGTACGGCCTAGGTAGCCCGGACGGCTTTGTCTTCAATATGTCCGTGGGCTATGACCTCGAGGGCATCAAGAGCCCCAAGGTCGACGCCTACATCGAGGGCATGAAGGACGCCAGCGGCTCCGACGCCTGGAACGAGTGCCGCGCATGGGCGCTCGCCAACCTGGACAAGTTTGAGCATGTCGATGCCGCGTTTGTCGAGTCCATCCCGGCGCGCGTCTCCAACTCCATTACCGAGTCCACGCTGCATGGCTGCCCGCCGGCGGAGATCGAGCGTATCGCGACCTATCTGATCACCGAGAAGGGCCTCAACACCTACATCAAGTGCAACCCCACGCTGCTGGGCTATGAGTTTGCACGTCAGCGCCTCAACGAGCTGGGCTTTGACTACATCGTCTTCGATGACACGCACTTCCGCGAGGACCTGCAGTGGGCCGATGCCGTGCCTATGTTCGAGCGCCTGATCGCCCTGTGCGCCGAGCGCGGCCTGGAGTTTGGCGTCAAGCTGACCAACACGTTCCCCGTCGACGTGACGAGGAACGAGCTGCCCTCCACCGAGATGTACATGTCGGGCCGTTCGCTGTTCTCGCTGACCATCGAGGCCGCCCGTCGCATTACCGAGCAGTTCGATGGCAAGCTGCGCATCAGCTACTCCGGCGGTGCCACGGTCTACAACATCCGCGCCCTGTACGATGCCGGCATTTGGCCCGTTACCCTGGCGACCGACGTGCTCAAGCCTGGTGGCTACGAGCGCTTTAGCCAGATGGCCGGCGAGTTTACCGACCTGGATGGCAAGCCGTTCGCGGGCGTCTCTCTCGAGGCCGTGACTGCGATCCAGACCGACTCACTCACCAACCCGCTCTACAAGAAGCCGCTGCGCCCGCTGCCCGACCGTAAGGTCGCCGGCAAGAGCCCGCTTTCCGACTGCTTTACCACGCCGTGCCGCACGAGCTGCCCCATCCAGCAGGATATTCCCGCCTACCTGGCGGCCGTTGACGAGGGCCGCTACGAGGACGCACTCAACATCATCATCGAGCGCAACGCCCTGCCGTTCATTACCGGCACCATCTGCCCGCATCCCTGCGGCCGTGCCTGCGAGCGCGCGTTCTACGAGCCCGAGGGCGCCCAGATTCGCGCCAGCAAGCTCAAGGCCGCCCGCGAGGCCATGACCGCCGTGCTGCCCAAGCTGCGCGCCCAGGCCATCGCCAACGACGGCGAGCGCAACGTTGCCGTTATCGGCGGCGGCCCGGCCGGCCTGGCGACGGCGTTCTTCCTGACGCGTGCCGGCGTGCCCGTCACCATCTTCGAGGCCCGCGACTCTCTCGGCGGCGTGGTCCGTCACGTGATTCCCGAGTTCCGTATCGCGAGCGACGACATCTCCCACGATGCCGAGCTCTGCCTGGCCTTTGGCGCCAAGGTGCAACTTAATGCTCGCGTGGAGTCCATCGGCGAGCTCAAGGCCCAGGGCTTTACCGACGTGGTCGTGGCCACCGGTGCCTGGATGCCCGGCTCTGCGGGCCTGGGCGAGGGCGCCGAGCTCGACGTGCTGGAGTTCCTCGAGGCCGCCAAGAAGGGCGAGAAGCTCGAGCTGGGCGAGGACGTCGTGGTCATTGGCGCCGGCAACACCGCCATGGACGCGGCCCGCGTGGCCAAGCGCCTGGCCGGCGTGAAGAACGTGCGCCTGGTCTACCGCCGCACCAAGAAGCAGATGCCCGCCGATGAGGAAGAGCTCGATCTTGCTCTTGCCGACGGCGTTGAGTTCTGCGAGCTGCTGGCACCTAAGGCACTCAACGGCGCCGTGCTGACCTGCGATGTTATGGAGCTTTGCGAGCCGGATGCAAGCGGCCGCCGCAGCCCCGTCGCCACGGGCGAGACTGTTGAGCTTCCCGCCACCACGGTGATCTGCGCCGTGGGCGAGGGCATCGATGCCAGCCTGTACGACGCCGCGGGCGTCGAGCACGACCGTCGCGGCCGCCTTGCCGCCACCTCCACCGGCGTCGAGGGCGTCTGGGCTGCGGGCGACTGCCGTCGCGGCCCTGCCACCGTGGTTGAGGCTATCGCCGATGCCGCCGAGGTCGCCCGTGCCATCGCCGGCGTGGACTTTAACAAGTACGCCGACTGCAACGAGCAGGCCGGCCGCGAGGACACCTGCTACGAGCGCAAGGGGTCGCTGTGCCGCGACAAGCGCAACTGCACCAAGACCCGCTGCCTGGGCTGCGGCTCGGTGTGCGAGGTCTGCTGCGACGTGTGCCCCAACCGCGCCAACGTGGCAATTAAGGTGCCGGGCCTGGCCAAGCATCAGGTCGTCCATGTCGACGGCATGTGCAACGAGTGCGGTAACTGTGCCGTGTTCTGCCCCTATCAGGAGGGTCGTCCCTACAAGGACAAGCTCACCCTGTTCTGGAGCGAGGAGGACATGGAGAACTCCGAGAACGAGGGCTTCCTGGCCGTGGGCGAGGACCACTTTAAGGTCCGCGTCGCCGGCACGGTCCGCACCGTCTCGGTCGATGCCGTCAACACCGGTCTTCCCGAGGCCGTCCGCCTGACCATCAGGGCCGTGCGCGACAACTATTCGTACCTTCTTAAGAAATAGGCGAGTCTCTTATGGCCAAATCCATTCAACATAATGTGGCCTACGTTGCCTGCGGAAGCGGTTGCGCCTCCGCAGGCGGCGACGCCCGCTGCAGCGAAGGCTGCATTGGCTGTGGCGCCTGCGTCACGGCCTGCCCCCACGGTGCCATTGCGCTGGTCGACGGCGTCGCCCGCGTGGACCGCTCCAAGTGCACGGGCTGTGGCCTGTGCGGCATGGCGTGCCCGCAGCGCGTGATTGCCTTTGTTCCCGGCTACCAGAACATTCTGGTGCGCTGCAACAACACCGATAAGGGCGCCATTGCGCGCAAGATCTGCGACACGAGCTGCATCGGTTGCGGTATGTGCGCCAAAAAGTGCCCTGCCGGCGCTATCCGCATCGAGGACAACTGCGCCCATATCGACGGCGCGGACTGCCTGTCGTGCGGCATGTGCGCCGTCGTCTGCCCGCATGGCGCCATCCACGACCGCACCGGCATCGCCGCCGGCGTGTAGAAGGGAATCACCATGGCACAGGAATTCACTTTTACCGTTAACGGCGTGGAGCGCACGACGACGCAGAACAAGCCGTTGCTGCGCTACCTACGCGACGACCTGCACATTCACTCCGCCAAGGACGGCTGCTCCGAGGGCGCGTGCGGTACCTGCACCATCCACGTGGACGGTGCGGCCGTCAAGGCGTGCGTACTGACCACCGCGCTTGCCGCCGGCCGCAACATCGTGACCGTCGAGGGCCTGCCCCAGGACGTGCGCGAGGCCTTTGTGTACGCCTTTGGCGCCGTGGGCGCCGTGCAGTGCGGCTTTTGCATCCCCGGCATGGTCATGGCGGGCGCAGCGCTCATCGCCGAGGACCCCGAGCCCACCGAGGAACAGATCAAGTACGCCATTCGCGGTAACGTCTGCCGCTGCACCGGCTACAAAAAGATTATCGAGGGCATCTCGCTGGCCGCTGCGGTGCTCCGCGGCGAAAAGCAGATCGACGAGGACCTGGAGCGCGGCGATGACTACGGCGTGGGCAAGCGCGCCTTCCGTGTCGACGTGCGCAAGAAGGTGCTCGGTGAGGGCAAGTATCCCGACGACATCGACGAGCTCGATCAGCCGGGCCTGACCTACGCCAGCGCCGTGCGCTCCAAGTATCCGCGCGCCCGCGTGCTCTCCATCGACACCTCCAAGGCCGAGGCCCTGCCCGGTGTGGTGGGCATCCTGCGCGCCGAGGACGTGCCGGTCAACCAGGTCGGCCACCTTATCCAGGACTGGGACGTCATGATCGCTCAGGGCGATATCACCCGTTGCGTGGGCGATGCCATCGTGCTGGTGGTCGCCGAGGACGAGGCGACGCTCGAGAAGGCCAAGAAGCTCGTAAAGATTGACTACGAGCCGCTGGAGCCCGTGCGCAACATTGTCGAGGCCAGGGCCGCCGACGCCCCGCGTCTGCACGACAGCTTCTTTGCCTTTGGCAACACGGTGGAGCTCAAGGACAACGTGTGCCAGAGCCGTCATGTGACGCGCGGCGACGCCGCCAAGGCGCTGGTCGAAAGCGCATTCACCGTGACGCAGCGCTTTACCACGCCCTTTACCGAGCATGCCTTCTTGGAGCCCGAGTGCGCCGTCGCCTTCCCGTACAAGAACGGCGTCAAGGTGCAGTCGACCGACCAGGGTGCCTACGATACGCGCAAAGAGTGCGCCCACATGTTTGGCTGGGACAACGAGCCCGAGCGTGTGGTTGTAGAGACCATGCTCGTGGGTGGCGGCTTTGGCGGCAAGGAGGACGTGTCCATTCAGCATCTGGCCGCGCTCGCCGCCTATAAGTTCCAGCGTCCTGTGAAGTGCAAGCTCACGCGTGCCGAGTCACTCGCGTTCCATCCCAAGCGCCATGCCATGGACGGTACCTTTACACTGGGTTGCGACGCCGAGGGCAACTTTACCGGTCTGGATTGCGAGATCAACTTTGATACCGGCGCCTACGCGTCGCTGTGCGGCCCGGTGCTCGAGCGCGCCTGCACGCATGCCGTCGGCCCCTACAAGTACCAGAACACCGACATTCGCGGTTTTGGCTACTACACCAACAACCCGCCCGCCGGCGCGTACCGCGGCTTTGGCGTTTGCCAGTCCGAGTTTGCGCTCGAGAGCCTGATCGACCTGCTGGCAGAGAAGGCCGGCCTGGATCCGTGGGAGATTCGTTACCAAAACGCCATCGAGCCGGGCGAGGTTTTGCCCAACGGCCAGATTGCCGACTGCTCCACGGCGCTGAAGGAGACGCTGCTCGAGGTCAAGGAT
>JAIHTM010000091.1 GCA_022713905.1 Collinsella sp. | reverse complement strand
TGAAATGGCTGGCGTGACGGCGCATGCGAGCCAGCCTTGGAAGGGCGCGGATGCCGTCGCCGCCATGGCCGAGGTCGTGTGTTCGCTTCGTCGCGCGTTTGCGGCGCTGCCCGCGCACGATGAGCTGGGGCCTTCGACCATCACGTTTGGCCAAATCGAGGGCGGATATCGCCCCTACGTCGTACCCGACCGCGCCAAAGTCTGGGTCGACATGCGCCTGACCCCGCCGACCGATACGGCCGCCGCAATCAATATGGTCGAGCAGGCCATCGCCGTCGCCGAAGCCACCGTTCCCGGTTGCCATGGCAGCTATACCGTGACGGGCGACCGCCCCGCCATCGAGCGCAACCCGAACTCTCCCCTTCTAGCAGCGCTCAAGCGTGCCGCCGATGACGTAACGGACGCGGACACGACCGTCGGCTTCTTTACCGGCTACACCGATACCGCCGTCATTGCCGGCAAGACAGGCAACCGCAATTGTATGAGCTACGGCCCCGGCTCGTTGGCGCTCGCGCACAAGCCCAACGAGTATGTGCCCCATGCCGATATCGTTCGCTGCCAAAACGTGCTCATCGCGCTTGCCGATAACACGCTCTGGGACGCAAGCGGCCAAGTTGGGGCATAATAAGCCGCAAACAAACCGACTCGTGCGTTAGGACCGCCCATGAAAGCACTTCCGTTTCCCTGCATCCGCCCGGCTCAGGACCGCGTGCTCGAGGCGCTGTCTGCAATGGGCAGCATCCTGAGCGGCAACGATGCTCTGCGCGGAGCCCTTGCCGATGGCCTGATGCTCAAGGACCCGGGCGCGGCGTATTACGTGTACGAATGCTCGGGCGAGTCGGGACGTGTGACGGGTGTCGTGGCGATCTGCCCGACGAGTGTACTTGCGGGCAGCAAGGGCGATGCCAGCGCCGACGTGGCCGCTGCCGCGCGCGCGATTGCCGAGCTCAAGGTGCAGCCGCGCCCCGTGTCGCTCGCCTACGAGGCCTCGCCCGTCATGGATATCATCCTGGGCGCCGCCAAAGAGGGCGCGTCGCTCTACGCCGTCACCGACCCCGCGGGCATTACGCACCGCGCGTGGGAGGTCAAGCGCGAGGACGCCGTCGGAGCCATCCGCGCTATGCTCGACCAAGCACCGGAGCCGGCACTGGCCGACGACCCCGCCTACGCCGCCGCTCTGACCGGGGCGTCGCAGCTGCTGGCCGATGAGGCCCGTGCCGCCGGAACGTACACCGGCAAGGAGCCGTTCAACTTTACCGTTGCCGTGCTCTTCCCCGCCGCGCAGGTCAGCGGCGCCGCGCCGCAGGTTCCGACAGGTCTGCTCACGCACCAGGTCGCGCGGTTCTAGCAAGACCAGACCGCCCAGCACAAAAATCGGCAGCTCAACAAACAGGGGGCGGAGATGCAGCAGGTACATGCATCTCCGCCCCTTTTGCGTCGAGAAGTTATGCCGGCGACCCGTGCCGCCACGCTCGCGTTATCCGCGCTGCGGACCTGCAGTAGCCACAAGCGGTTCAAGCCCCAGCTCGCGCGCATAATCTTCCTGCGTAAAAATCTCAATCAGCTCAAACGTACCGGCCTCGTCGTCAAACACGAAATGCAGCACCGAGCAGTTGCCCGGAACGCGATCGCGTTCATCGGCCGCCGCTCCCCTCACGTGATCCAAAAACTCCTTGATGGCCGAGCCATGGCTTACCGCGAGCACGCACGTATGGTCCGGACGCTGCATAAGATCGGTCAGCGTCGCCACCATGCGCGTGCGCACCTGGATCTGGCCCTCGCCGCCAAACTGCCGATAGAAGTCGCGCCACGGGCGCTCGGGCATAAGCATCACGCGCTCGGCCTCAAAGTCGCCAAAGAACCACTCACGCAGGCCGTCCAGGCGCTCGTACGCCAAGCCCGGCCACAAGTTGGCGATAGTCTGCTCGGTGCGATGAAGCGTAGAGGTGTAGGCATGATCGGGCTCAATGCCGCGCGCACGTAAAAACATGCCGGCGCGCGCCGCCTGGTCGCAACCCAACTGCGTAAGCGGCGAGTCACTCCACCCCTGAATGATACGCTTAAGGTTGAATATCGTCTGTCCATGACGGACCAGATACAGATCTTTATTCATAGGGGTCCTTTCGTTCGTTACCAACCCAAGAGCATAAACGCCCCGTCGCAATAGCCAAAATGAAGCACGGCACCGTTGTCGGGTAGCTCTCCCCCGCCAGTCACATACTCAAGAAACTCCTGGCAGGCTGAGCCGTGGGAAACCGCCAGCACGCAGTCGTGCTGCGGCCGGGCCATAATACGGGACAGCGCCGCGACCATGCGCGACTGAAGCTGCACTTCCGACTCGCCGCCAAAGGCCACCGGATAATCGCCCCAGGGCTGCGGCGGCATCTCGCGATTTGATGTGCCCTCCAGCGAGCCAAAATGCCACTCACGCAGGTCATCGACCAGCTCAATGGAACGGCCCTCGCCAACGATAAGCTCGGCCGTATGCCGCGCCCGGCCCAACGGCGAGGAATACACATGATCAAAGGCCACGCCACGCGCCGCAAACGCCGTACGCGCCGTCAGCGCCTGCTCGCGCCCGCGCGCCGTAAGCGGCGAATCGTGCCAGCCCTGCAAAATGCTCTGCACATTGAGCTCAGTCTGCCCATGCCGCACCAAATACAGATCTGCCACACGCCCTCCCCTCGTACCACCACAAAGGGGACAGGCACCTTTGTGGTGGTTTACCGTCTGATCACGCCGCGGTGACGCTCAGCTACACCAGCACGTCGGCGAGCGAACGCTTGGGTACGTGGTGCACCTGCGCCTCGTCGCGCCAATAATTGATGGAGCCGTCGGGGTTGGAATCGATCGCATCGATCACCTGCGTCTCGGCCGGAACGCCAAAAGCCATGATCAGCTTGAGCTCATACTTGTCGTTATCGAGCCCCATGGCATCGATCGCGTGGAGCGTAAAGGCCTTGAACATGCAGGCTGCCACCTCGGGCGTGGCGCTGCGGCCGGCGAGCATCATCGTCTGCGCGGCAATGCCCGTGTCGACCTCGGTAATGGGAGCGGCGGGCTTGCCCGGAACGGCGCGCTCGGCAAGAATCGCGATGTAGCCGGTCGGGCGCTCACCCTCGGCAGGACCCGGCCAGTCCTTAAGTGCGCCGGCCCATGCGAGCTCGTCAAATACACGCGCGCAGTCCTCTGCACCGCTTACCACATGAAAACGCAGACGCTGAGCATTGGCGCCGCAGGGAGCCAGGTGCGCCAGTTCCGCCAGCTCGAGCAAAAACTCGCGCGGCACGCGCATGGACTCGTCAAAACGGCGGCACGTACGGGCACGACGGACCAGCGCATCAAACGCTTCCAGACCGAGCTTTTCGCAACCTTGCTTTACCATCGATTCGACACTCGACGGTGCCTCGGCAACTGCTTCGTTCATAGGGACCCCCAATACAAGCCAATTGTCCTTAGGAAAATCTAACCTAAAACGTAGGCAATAACGAACAGGGCTGCAATGTTCTACACCTGTTGAATAGAAAATCGCGACGTGGGGAACAACGGAAACAATTCGGGGCCTTTGGGTTACGTTTCGCCCCCCCGACCCATACGTCAGCGCCCTTAGGGGATACTGGTTGTAACGATCAAGGCTTACGCCGCACGGAAAGGAGACATTATGGGCATCTTTAAGAACGATGACCAAAAATCGAGCCAGTTTGGATTTGACGAGAAAAGCATGGCGGGCAAAGCCGTCAAGGCCGTGCGCTGGATCTACGCCATCACGGGCGTCGTGGCGCTCATTGCTGGCATCGCGCTGCTTTTTGCACCCGCCAAGTCCCTCGTCTTTTTGACGACCGTCCTGGGTTTTTACTTTGTAATCACTGCTGCCATCAGACTGTTCACTGCCATTTTTGAGCCGCTGCTGCCCACCGGCTGGCGCGTGACGAGCATCATCTCCAACCTACTCATTATCTTGGGCGGCGTCATAATCCTGCGCAACCAGGCCTTCTCGACCGCGACGCTCACCACGATGGTGGTTATCGTGGCCGGCTTTGGCTGGATTGTCGAAGGTGTCATGTCCATTCTGGAGTCCGAGCTTTCGTCCAACCGCGCCCTCGCCATCCTGAGCGGCGCACTTTCCATCATCGCCGGCATGTTCGTGTTTATCTATCCGCTGTGGTCGGCCAAGATGCTCGTCATCTTTAGCGGCGCCGCGCTGCTGGTGTTTGGCGTAACGCTGATTGTTCGCGCTATTCAATTTGGCAAACTGGTGCACTAGATGCCGCGAACGCTCTTTATTGATGCCGACGCCTGCCCGGTCACGCGCGAGTCGATTGACTGCGCGCGGCGGGCGGGCGTCGCCGTTGTTATCGCCGGCAACAGCACGCAAAACCTGGAACGGCACATTCGCCGCGACGACCCGCGCGATGCCGAGCACGCGCGACGCGGCTTTTGGGTCACGACGCTCGACGTGAGCGTGGGCGCCGACAGCGCCGACTTTGCCATTGTCGAACGCCTACAGGCGGGCGACGTGGTCGTGACGCAGGACATTGGCTTGGCGAGCATGGTGCTCGGGCGCGATGCCGCCGCTATCGGTGTGCGCGGGCGCGTCTACGATAAGGCGACCATCGACATGCAGCTGTTTATTCGCCACGAGGAAAAGAAGGTTCGCCGCGCCGGGGGACGCACCCGCGGGCCGGCAGCCTTCACCAGCGAGGACCGAGCCCGCTTTAAACGCAACCTCACCGAGCTGCTGCACTAACCAAGGCAGATTTTTGGGACATGCCTAAAAATCTGCCTTTTTGTTTTGGGCGGTGTGGACGCTCAGGGTCCATGGCTTAACAAAAAAAACGGGCTTCAAAATGCCATGCGTCGCCGCACTGCGCAGGCGCCGAGCATGGCTATTTTGAAGCCCGTTTTGCTAGGCCTACTTAGAGGCCGAAGGCGGATAGGATGAGGCCCCAGCTGGCGCCGATGACGTACATCATGACCAGGAACACGGCATTTTCGCGAGCGCTGCGGTTCGTGCGGAACAGGACCAGGTAGCCCACGCCGGCGGAAATGAGCGTGCCGGCGAGCATCGGGGCCAGCTGCAGCGCGCCTTCCAGGTACAGTTGCGTGATGACGACGCTGGCCGAGCAGTTGGGGATCAGGCCGACGAGTGCCGAGCCCAGGACCGCAAGCGTCTCGTTGCCGCGCAGGAACTGCTCGATTGCGGACTCGCCGAACGTCTCGAGCACGGCAACCAGAATCAGCGTCACCAGGAAAATGAATACCGATACCTGCACGGTGTGGGAGATGGCGCTGCGGATAATCGACAGGACAGGCGTCCCTTCGTGGGAATGGGAGTGACCGTGACCATCATGGTGTTCATATTCGCCCTCATGACCGTGATCGTGGCCATGTCCGTGTTCGTGCTCGTCCTCGTCTTCATCACAACCGCAATGGTCGCGCTCGCACAGCTCGTGGATGTGGTCGGCGCTCACGCCCGCCTCGGCCACTTCATCAATGATGTCGCCCCCGGTATGGTCGTCGTGCGCGCAGTTCACATGGGTAGGATTGGCCGCGGTTCCCAGCACGGTGCGGCGAATCGCCGCGTGCGCGCGGGCGTTACGGCGCAGGCCGCGAATGGCAGCGTCCACGATAAAACCCGTGACCAGTGCGATCAGTGCCTTCGAAGCCAAAAGCATTGCCATAGTCTGCATGGGAACCTGCTCGGCAAGCAGCAGCGGCAGCATCTCGTCAGAGGTCGAGAGAAACACCGCCACCAGGGTACCCAGCGTCACAACGCGACCGGCGTACAGCGTGGCCGCCATGGCCGAAAAGCCGCACTGCGGCACCATGCCCAGCAACGATCCAACCACGGGGCCCGCGGCACCGGCACGCTTGATGGCGCCGTTAACGCGGTCGCCTGCAACGTGCTCAAGGGTCTCAAGAGCCAAATACGTCACCAACAAAAACGGCACCAGCGAGAGCGTGTCCTTGCCGGCGTCGAGCAGAATATCAATCAGCAAATCCATGACGGATGGAACCTTTCGTGTCTTTCGGCAGCATTGTAAAAGTCCTAGCGGTCAAATAGGGTATTGTAGTTGTCCAAGGCGCGATGCCAATAGTTGCCCATGGTAAACTATCATCTCGCCACATCTCAATGAACCCGAGCCGCGCGGTGTGGCCCGTCCAAGGAGCAGTTATATGAACGTTTCACAAGCACTCGAATACGAGCGTCAGCCATTTATCCCCATGTTTATCTATGGCGATCACGGCGCCATGGAATCCGAGCGCCAGAAGGGCGAAGAGGCCCTTAAGGTGCTCGAAACCGAGTACTTTACCGCCGAGGGCGACCCCAGCTTCGACTTTGCCACCGTGCGCGACCTGGCCGACCGCAACCGCGACCTTTGCGACCAGATTGGCGAGGCGCGTCTGCGCAACGTGACGCCCGCGACGCTCTCGCGCGGCCTGTCCGATGCCGACACCTGCGCCGCCATCGGCAAGATGCAAAAGCGCACCGCCGCGTCCGTTATGCGCGAAATCCGCGGCGACCGCGACGCGCTCGGCGTGGCCTACGCCCGCAAGCCCATCCAGGGCACCGTGCTCGGTATCGACATCGAGACCACCGGCCGTGCACCCGAGCGCGGCTATATCATCAACGTGGGTTGGGAGATCATGGACCTCACGAGCGACGCCGTCCCGCACGACGCCGAGGCACACTACTGC
Organism: Collinsella sp.; assembly: GCA_022713905.1. GTDB lineage: Bacteria > Actinomycetota > Coriobacteriia > Coriobacteriales > Coriobacteriaceae > Collinsella. The sequence goes on along the minus strand of JAIHTM010000091.1, from coordinate 2,569 downwards.
GGCCTGCCCGACATCTACCGCGGCGAGGATGTGCCGTTGTCGAATATCCACCACATCACCTGGGACGACATCGCCGGCAAAAAGCCGTTCCGCGAGAACAAGGAACTGCAGAAGCAGCTGCTCAAGCTTATGAAGAAGTACCCGTACATGGCGCACAACGCCGCCTTTGAGGACAGTTGGTTCAAGATCCACCTGGACGGTTACGCCGAGGCACGCCGCGCCGGCAAGATCATCGTCATCGACTCGCGCCAGATCTGCCGCAGCCTGGATGCCGACGTCCGCTCGCTCCCCCGCGAGTCCGCCCCAGCCGCGCTCGAGAACTGGGCGCGCCGCCGCGGCACCCTCGCCGCCGATGCCAACGAGCAGCATCTGGGTCTGGACGACACCGACCTCATGCTCCGCACCGTCCAAGCCGAGTTCAACCTCAAGAACCTATTCGCGAAATAACCGATCCATCTGCGGGAGCGCCTGCCAGGCACAGTGCAATCCGTCTGGACGCACCGGCACGCAGTAAACTAGGGCGCAGTCTTATGGCTGCACCCTAGTTTTCATCAAAACGAGCAAATACGCGTGCTTCACATAGTCGGCAGGTTGGCCCACCTACTTTTTTCGAGTTGTTCGGCCAGCTAAACCACTAGTCGAGGCCCCTTGAACCGCAATCGAGCGCTATAGTCGCCCCAATTTCGCAACCAAGCCCCATAAATCTACCTGAATCAATTCGAATAGGACGTTGCGATCGCACCATTCGTATGGGATAAGGCCGAATAACTCAAATTATGTTGGTGAGGCATCTGAGCGGTCGGCAAAAACGCTTAGAAGCTACGAATCCGCAACTAAAGTTCACCAAAATGGGGCAGCCGACAGAAACCTCCCCAGCCGAAGCTGCCCCCCTCAATACGACAGCTCAAAAACCCACCGTTCGCAGAAGATAAGCCGCGCCCCAATACCGTTGCCCGAAGTTTCGGGCGTATATGGCGTCCGCTATGCCATCATGCGCGTATGGGAATCGTTCTGTCACATACCACGGCACGCGCTGTATACCAAACAGTCAACTCGCTCGCAAGCTACGCGACCGATCCCATACCTATGGAAAAGATCAAGGTGTCTGCGCCGACCACGTCCGACCTGGAAGCGGCGCGAGCATGGCTCAACAGAAAGAATGTCGATTCTGAAAGCATCCATGTGCTGACGTTTTCCAATAATGCCAAAAGGCACTGCAAGGGCTGCATCTGCCACTGCACGCGCTATACGTTTGATGCAGAAAGCTACCTAGAACTCGAGCCGAACGTCTACATCGTCGGATATCAAGCTGTGCGCGTTAGAAGCAGCAGCCGACTTCAACCTTTCGGAGCTCGTTGAGTATTACTTTGAAATCTGCGGCTCCTACGCGCTTGGAACGTCCGACGAAACTCAATATCGCGAGCGCCCAGCCCTAACCAGCGTTGAAGAGCTCAGAGCCTTCTTTTCAGAGGCATCGGGGTATCGTGGATCTAATAAAGCACTTAAGGCACTTTCTTATGTACGCGAAGGCTGTCGCTCCCCACTCGAAACGGCGTTTGTCATGATGCTGACAATGCCCAAGTCAATGGGTGGCTTAGCCATACGCGCTATCAAAACGGACTATCCGATCCCAGTCCCCAAAAGATACGCCGCCCTAACGCGACGGACGGTTTTCTACCTCGACGCGCTGCTCGAAAATTCGATGACCGATATCGAATACAACGGCTTTTACCACGACGAGCCCGAACAGCAATCAATTGACGAGGAACGCCGAAACACGCTGCGAAACATGGGATATGCCGTTATCACAGTTAGTCGTCATTCATTTTTCAAGCAGTCCGCTTTTAGGCGGGTCATGGAAGCGATTCGCATTCGCGAGAAGATATGGCCCGGTCGACTCCCGGATAACTTCGCCATCCCGCAAGAAACTCTTCGTCAATTTGTCTTGCGGCGCTACTTCGAATACGGTCGCCGCGTCCTGGAGACGCTCAAAGAAGAAGAGGCCGCCAAGCGCGAAATTGCAAGCCAATATCCGCAAGCTGATGACCCGAGCATCAACGATGTGCCAGAACCCGACGACATGCAACACGTCGGGGCCCTTGCTGAGGAAATCAATGGACCTTGGGAATGCGACATGTTCGCAAAAATCGATGAAAACCGCACGGAAGACGACACGATTATTGATCTAATTGAGAATTCGCTCTTCTAAAGGCGATCTCTGCGGATGTCCACCTACATTTTTCGACTTATTCGGCCACCGATGTGCCAGATTGGCTGCAGCAATGCTCAATATAACTTTAGATAAAACTGATTCTGCAGGAACTCCCGTAGAGGAAGAACTGATTCTCGCGGTATTTGACACGATAAAGTACAAATATGAACAGTTCTAATGCTTCTCAAGGTGGCTTTCTTAGCATGCTGGCCGAACATCTCGAAATATGTTGGCGAGCATTGCGTCGATGTCTCCCAACCCGCAGAAAATCGCAGAGGCGGCAAGCAGTCATCGAAATTATCGCAAATTGTATTGACATATGAACATGCGCTCATATAATCGGAAGTAAATTATATG
>JAIHTM010000433.1 GCA_022713905.1 Collinsella sp. | reverse complement strand
CGCGTACTTTATGTACGCGAGCGACGGTTTGAGCGGCAGATCGCCACGGCAGCTGCCCGCGCAGCGTCGAGCGGTCCGGCGTTCGTTAGAACGCCGGAACAAAATTAGCCGTGATATTCGCCGTTGTATTGGATCAACGTTAGATCTTCCACGCCATCGAGCGCGCGGATGGCGTCGGCATAGGGCATATCCACGCCGTCCGAGAACACCTCAACGGCCATCTCGACCTTGTCGCCGCGCATCGTCTTGGACTTGACGGAAAACTTGGTGCGCCCAAATGCACGCACGATATCGTCGCCGGTGGTCTGACCCGTGTAGTGGATGACCATCATGTACACGCGCGCCTTGTCCTGGTGGCTCGCAAAGCCGGCAATCATCACCACGATCACCACCGCCGTGAGTCCCACGAGCGCATACATACCGGCTCCCGCCGTAATGCCCGTGGTAATGGACCAAAACAGATACAGCAGGTCGAGCGGGTCCTTGACCGCCGTACGGTAACGGACGATAGACAGAGCACCGACCATACCAAGCGAGATGACCACGTTTGTCGAGATCGCGAGCGTGACCATGCAGGTGAGCACACACATGCCCACGAGCGTCACGGCAAAACTGCGCGAATAGACCACGCCGGTAAAAAAGCGCTTGTACACGTAATAGATCAGGATGCCCATGGCGAGCGCCACGAGCAGCGACAGGCCAATCTTGGCAGGGTCGACCTGACCGAACGCCTCCAAGACGGAGTTCTTAAAAAAGTCCCTGGTGCTCATGGTTTAAATATCCCCTCGGTTCCCAAAATCCGATTCCCAGTAGTTAAAACCGCGCAGGTAGGCGGTCTTGTCATAACACAGGCAGTACTTTGAGACCGCCGTGAGTTCGGCCGCACCCGGCGGCACCATATCGCGCACCAGCTGCGGACAAAACTCGGTAAACTTGACCTCCATCACCAGCTTGCCGGGCTCCAGCACGGGCAGCGCGGGCAACGTCGCGTCAAAGATGTCAAAGCTCCCCACCGCCGCACGCACGTTGCTATCAAAGGTAATGCGCACGGTGCCCTCGTCCATCACCCACGGCTCGCGCTCGTAGTCCACGATGGTCCGCGGGCGCATCATATTACAGATGCACTCGATGTAGAACTCGCGACAGAGCGGATAGGGGCTCCTCAGC
>JAIHTM010000090.1 GCA_022713905.1 Collinsella sp. | reverse complement strand
TACGTCCCAGATTCTCGGCGCTGTGGCTGTCGGCGGTGACGAAATGCAGGAATCTGCCTGCCTGCGACACCAGTTCGTCGGAGTAGTCAACGTCCACGAGCGCACCGGCGTATGGCCGCTGGTCTACGTGTCCGCCGCGTTCATTCCGCAGATCCCGGCCGACGTGCGTGCCAACTGCGGTCTGTGGGTGGCGCAGTACGCCAACAACAATCCCACCGGCTGGCAGTACCGGCCGTGGAACTACGGCAAGTACGGCGAGGCCATGCGCCAGTACACCAGCAACGGGCGCATCAACGGCTACAACGGGCCTTTGGATCTGAACTACTTCCGTGGCACCCGTGAACAGTGGGACAAGTACGCCAACCCCGGCAAAGCCACCAAACCGGCACCGGCACCGGCTCCGCAACCCGCGCCGAGCGTGGACTACGAGGCGTTGGCGACCGCGACTATCCGTGGCGACTACGGCAACGGCGAAGCCCGCAGGGCCGCGTTGAGCGCGAACTACGGGCCGGTCATGCGCATCGTCAACCAGAGACTCAACGGATCCACAGCATATACGCCCGCCGCTTCCACCCGAAGCGTGAGCGTGACCGTGCGCCGCAGCGACACCATGTCCGGCATCGCCAAGAGAACCGGCCTATGGCCACTGTCCGCGTGGAGCGTGCCGTCCGGCAACATCAACCTGATCTATCCCGGCAACATCGTCACCTACCGGGGCACGGCAACAGCTGTCAGCGGATCCACGGCAACGGTCAGCCGCGTGCATGTCGTCAGGAGCGGCGAAACGCTGAGCGGCATCTTCGGGGCCAATGGCTGGCAGCGGGTCTCCCAATTGAACAACCTCGCCAACCCCAACCTCATTTACCCCGGCCAGCGGCTCCGTTACTAGCCGCAACCAACTGTGTCCTTCGGCACCGCGCCGGAGGACACATTCATCATCAACATAAGGAGAACCATATGGATATTTCCACCGCAACGACCCTCGCATCCGGGCTCGTGGCACTGATCGTGCCTGCATTCGTGCAGGCATTCAAGAAATACATCCCCAGCGGATACGTCGGACTCGTCTCCCTCGCGGCGTCCATCCTGCTCGGCACCATCGCCATCGCCGCCACCGGCGGTTTCGACGGCACCCACGCATGGGGCATCGTGCTCGCAGGCGTGGTGAGTGTGGCGCAGACCGTGTACACGCTCGTCAACCAGGCGTTCGACGGCAAGCTGAGCAAGGATCAAAATAAGCATTTATCCTGACATTTTGGTATTGTAGCGAGTTTGAGTCTTTTTTGGTTCTACCTGCTTTCGTTGAAGTAGGTAGAACCAATTGTGGATGTTTTGCATATTGAAAAAGATGCTGCCATTTAGCAGCGAATTTAGGTATAATCTTGACAAAAAGCAGCAATGACAAAATTCGGAGGGCATATGGAGACTCTTGGAAGTCTGATTAAGACGCGCCGTAACGAGCGTGGTTTTTCTCAGCAGGCCCTCGCCAATTCATGCGGGACAAGCGATAGCGAGATAGCAAAGATCGAACGTGGCGAGAGAAAGTCTCCGAACTGTCAAATTCTTTGCAAGATAGCAAAAGAGCTTGGTTTTCATCCTCTGGAATTATTGAAAGCATCTGGCTTCCTCACAGATGCGGATGTCAGTAGCTCATTAGCCGTACAAGGACTGGAGCAACTTAATGAACTTGAGCTTTCGCACGTTCAAGCATTTGTAGATTTTCTTATTAGCAACAAAGAAACAAAAGAACATGAAACTAAAGGACTTGGGCGGGCAAAATGAAATTCAAGCTAGGTGAACTATTCTGTGGACCCGGAGGTATCGCATGGGGGGCCACTCATGCGGACATCGGCGATAACGATTTCGCTATCGTGCACCAATGGGCTAACGATTATGACGCGGATACATGTAAGACCTATAGAAAGAATATTTGTCCGGATGATCCACAATCCGTGTATCATGCCGACATTCGGACTTTTGATATGAGTCAGCTTAAGCCTATTGACGCGTTGGCTTTCGGATTTCCATGCAATGACTACAGCGTTGTCGGAGAGCAAAAAGGCATGGATGGGGTTTATGGACCGCTTTACTCCTATGGGGTGAAAGCACTCAAACTTTTCCATCCCATGTGGTTTTTGGCCGAAAACGTTGGTGGGTTGCGAAATGCAAATGACGGGCGCGCATTCACAAAAATTTTAGCTGAGCTTCGCGATGCCGGTTATAAGGTGACTCCGCATCTGTTCAAATTTGAAGACTACGGCGTTCCGCAGGCCCGGCATAGAATCATTATCGTTGGAATCCGAAACGATTTGGATATTGAGTACCGCGTGCCTTCGGCCGAACCGTATAAAGATGTAGATAACACCTGTCGCACAGCAATCGAAAAGCCTATGCCTGAGGGCGTAACAAACAATGAAGCCACCAAGCAAAGCGCAAGAGTTATCGAGCGACTTAAATACATTAAGCCTGGTGAAAATGCGTTTACGGCGGACTTGCCCGAAGACTTACGTCTCAATATTCGAGGTGCGCAGATAAGTCAGATTTACAAGCGCCTAGATCCTGACAAGCCATCCTATACCGTTACCGGAAGTGGCGGCGGCGGAACCCATATGTATCATTGGTCTGAACCTCGTGCTCTGACCAATAGAGAAAGAGCTAGGTTGCAGACTTTCCCCGATAGCTATATTTTTGAGGGAAGTAAGGAAAGCGTGAGAAAGCAAATAGGCATGGCAGTTCCGTGTCGTGGCGCTCAGATTATTTTTGAGGCTATTTTGAAGTGTTTTGCACATCAAGATTACCCATCAATTGAACCCAACATTAACGAATAGGTGCAGAGGCCTGTTAAGTAGCCACTGACTACTTAACAGGCTGGGAGAAATCCATATAGTACTGTTCCTCGTCTATCTTTGTAAAAGATACGTCAGTTCTCCCGTATTCTTCAAGGCTTTCAAGCGAAACGTAATCTCCATTGCCCAGACCGAGACGCCCTCTAAAATATTCGCCTAGAAGGGAATTGCTCAAAGGGGTTGTCAAGGCTTTATCTCGCTCTTGTTCAATCCTCAGAATCAGACTTTTATGATCATCCGTTTGGACTGTGAACTGTTGTCTGTTAAGAGGAAAGAATCCTTTCTGGGCAACTTTTCGCGGTACAGGGATATATGCTTCATTTGGATTCCGTCCCGCGCGTTGTCCCCAATTGAGCCCGGATTTTTTTCCGATGCTGCCATTTCTAGTCAGCAGAGATAAAGTAACTGTCTCCAAATCAGTCTGAGGGTTGCATTGCCCTAGATCTGGAGGAAAATCATTCGTGATACGAACGTTGCCCTCTATTTCTGAGTGCGTACAGAACATCGTGTGTTCTTCGACGTCTCGGTAGTAATTCAGTGCCTCATTCGGGTCTGCTTCTGACATCAAGTTCTCAACTCTCAAGCCTTCGACTCCAGACGACAAGAAAGAGGATTGTAAAAACGGAGCCGACCCAACGAATGCAATCAATGGGTTGCCTTCCTTCGTCCATACATAAAGGTTGGAATGAATTGCAGGCAAATCATAGACATAACTGCATGAAAAGGGGTCCCAAGAGGCATCCGTTGCATTGCGATGCTGTAGATCCTTGAATTCCGAGTGAAAAGAAGAACTAACGCCATCAACGGATGTCATGCCCACTACAAGATTTACTTGAATTGAGGGAAAGGAAGATCCGGCTCGCTTCTCATGCAACGAAGTCAGATACCATGAAGCCATTGTCGGCGTGGCATTCCCAGAAAGTATGCTTATCGAGTCCGCACCTAAACTGATCGGTGAGAATAGAATCGTCTCAGCTAGATTTTTACTAAACATGATAGGTAATTATTCTTCGTCGTAATACACGTTGCCATTAGGTAGCTTGATGTTGGGAACCCACAGTTTCTTTCCGTGCCAGCCTTTTGTACCGGTAACCTGATACATGGTTAGCACAACATACTGAGGGAATGAATTGCTTGTCTGCCAGTCATTTGGAGACAAGAGGGCACCGGTCCACTGTGCAACGTTTCTATTGCGACGCACCACAAGAATGCCCTGCTCCCCAGGATTTTGGGCAAGCATCATCTCCAGAATGGATTTAAATGCAGACAGCTTAAACTCGGAGCTTGGAACGATGTGTCCAAGGATGTTATCAATCAGTTTCAGACTGACTTTATAGTATGGTTCATCATCCTGGAAGCCTGTAAGCTGTTTCGTGATCTCTTCGATGGTTGAATTATCTGGGTCAGATGGATAGTAATTGGTTCCGCCGGACAGCATACTTACATGCTTGTCATCCAGCACAGCACCACGGGTCGGTTTTAGGCTCTCAGGGTAATAAATCTTTGGATGTATGCCTTTTCTAATCTGCGCGATAATCGAATTATTCGTGGCATTTATATCGGAAAAATGTTTATACAATTCTTGCGGAATGTAGACCATCATTAGTCCGGGGTCACGGTCATATCCAAACATGCGGCTGTGCTGCCACATAGTGTCTGCCTGCGGTTTTTTAGCAAGTCGTGTGTAATAAATCGTCTGGAGATGCGGGAATGTAACACCACGGCCTAGAGTGTTACCTCCGATAATGAAGTTGCAACCTTTCTTGTAGTCATCTTCTGTGACATCATATTTCCCGTTCATAATAAGGACTTGAATCTCATTGTCAAGAATAAGATTCTTGCAATATGAGAGCAATGTGTCAAACTCCAACAGTTCGGTCTTGCTCGGAGTTAGATGCTCATAAACTTCATGAAGTTCGGTCTCAAAATCTCCTTCAAGATTGTCCGCACACCATTGGATTGATTCTCGAACTTCTTTGGCAAATTTCTCATGCACATTTTGACGAACAGAAGGGTGGACCAAACAGTTAGAAACAGAAGATCCTGCACCAAGCAACTGGGCAGACACCGCCAAATGCCTCAAGACAACTTGACGAGTCATCTTCTTTGTATCCGTGAGATAAGTAACGCACTGAGGCTTACCGTCTGTCGGGAAGAAGAAATCTCCTCCGAGATACGTTTTTCCTGGTTCAAAATAGTGTGTGAAGCCAGGCTTAAAACCTGATTCTTCAGTTTGTAGAAGAAGAGATTGAGGCGTGCCAGTTACTTGCAGATAAATACTGCACATTCCCTCATCTTTAATGGAGCTGATATACCTGTTGATAGAGGATTGCTTGTCTTTGTTCACCATAGTGTTCAATGATGCGGCATCAGCCTCATCGTCCACTATGAATAGAGCATTGCCCTGCATGAATTGGGTAGTGTTAAATACGTTAGCCCATAGACGCAAGACACGATAATTCTTTTTGAGCACCACAACTACTGGTTTTTGCAACTGATTATCGATAAAAAGCCCAGAATCGGTTTCATCACAAACAAGAAAATCAGTCAGATCCCTCTTCACACGATTTAGTGTTTGCTGTTGAAGAACAGTATTATCTGTCGTCAATAACAGAAAAGCATAGAATCCATTCATTGCTGCTTGGCACATGATGCCAAACATTTGACCGGTCTTACCTGATTGAACATTGCCGAATAACAATCCGATCTCATGGGAAGCGAACGAATACCCCGAAAGATATTTTTCATCAAAAGATTCTGTTGTCTTTCTGATCGACTTGGCAAGCTCGATGTTTCCTTCATCTTCAATTTTTTGAAGATAATTTTCGAGATAGTTATCGTTCATCGTTTCTTCCTCTACTCAAAGAACAAAGTCCAGACATCAAGAGGTCCATCTTCTGGGTCGTCTATCGTCTTATCGGTTTTTGTCAGACGAAGGTTGTGGCAACCATATTCATCCAGCATTTCTCTTGTGATCATGCCTTTTCGAGTCTCGTCCTTCATGGTATCGTTGACCGGCTTTACTAGTCCCGCCGCCACGAGTCTTCCTTTCAGCCAGCGGCCTAGAAGCAGTTCGTCACCTACAGCGTTAAACTGCTTATTCCCGTCACTTGTTGTATGCGCCTTGAACTTGTAACCATCATCGGTGATAGCTATGAATGGCTTGTTCTTTTGTGGATAGCCAGGTTGCGTCGTAATGCTTTTGTCAACAGTAAACTGGATTTCATACCAATCGCGTGATTTGCGGGCGCTTCTGGGGGCGGCGTAGCAAACGTTGATGTTGGATTTCATACAGCTATCCTTGCTTCCTTCTCCAGAGATACGTTCGGCCTCCGTAGGAACCTTAAGGGGCAGAAGGAACGAAAGGCCAGTCTGGTGCTTTCGATAGACGTTCAAGTCATCAGAAGTAACGGGCTCAGCCAAATCGGATTTTCCGAGATCACAGTTCGTCTCCCTGATGAGATCAAGGTCTTTGACTTCGGCAATATTTGCAGATATGGGACTAGCATTGAGCTTATCGATTAGTTGCTTGGTGTTCCAGATTTCGGTTTGATCTTCGATAAGCGAGGCCACCTCATACTGGCGCAAGTTAGTAGCCTCAAGCTTAATCACGCCCAAATTCGCGGAACCATTCATTACAGCGATTGGATGATTGTCTTTGGCGAAGTAGTACAACTTGCCGTGGAATGCGAATGATCGTACAAGACGAATCTCTCCGATTCCTTCTTCTCGCCACTTTTGGTTATATGCTTTAGCAGCATGATACGAACGCTCGGGCATACCTTCCTTGCTGTACATGCCAATTGTGAGCGTCACCTTTGATATACCGTTCTTCTGAATCACTTCGTTAAGCTCGTCCAAAGACAGCAGGCTGATGTATCCGACAGCTATCGAGATTTCATCGGACTCTTCTGCAAGACGATGAAAGGCTTCGTTGATGGTTTCCTGATCAGACGTCGTTCGCAAAGGTGGAATAGCAGAGTACAGCAGTGTCATGTGCTTCCTTTCATAATGAACGTACTGGTTGCTCATTTTACGGGAGAATCAGCCTTATCATCGGACTTACGACTCGTGTTGAGGAGGATGGCATGTGCGATTCGACGGTTCCCGACTACTGTGACTCTGAAGATCCAAATCTGGATCCGAATAAGGCCAATTGTATGGAAGGCGTTCTGGATGCGCACGCTTTGGCCGGAGGACGCGAACGAGCTGATTGAGTTGGCTGATGACTATCCGACTGTGGAGGATCTTGGAGATCCTTACTATTTTGACAAGTTGCGCGAGAGGATAAACCGACTTGGGTTGAGACCGGATGACGGGCATGATCTGGAAGACACTTTGGGAGAGTTCTAGCTCTGGCTACAGCGGGACGGCACTGTCTCATTTTGAGAGATTTTTGAATTCTGAAATCGGCGTTTCGACACGCCGAGCATCACCGACACCACGATGGTCGATTCCAGTAAAAAACCAGTAACAATGACCGTCACGATAAGCCAATCCCAGTGGCCTCAACAAAGGCAGCCAAAAACTGGGAACCGCCATTTTCCAACGAAACTGGGCTCAGCAAAGCCCGCTGGTTTCAACAAAGAAACACCCCGCGAAAACAGGATGATACCAAACCAGCAAAACTATGACCCTCGCTGAGGCCTACTGCCGCTTAGGTTTTGGGACTTCGGTAAAAACTGAAAAATGGCATCCGTTAACAATGGTTAACGATGACCGCAGACCTCCGAGTTTGCGGATGTTTCAGGGCTTGATCCCTTGGGTGCCTGAAGGTACAGAGTGTCCCACTCGGTGCGTATAATTAAAAAGTTATGCCTTAAGGCATGAAAACGGGCTGTGGCGCAGTTTGGTAGCGCGCTTGCTTTGGGAGCAAGACGTCGCAGGTTCAAATCCTGTCAGCCCGACAATGAAAGCCCTACTCCCACTTGGGATGTAGGGCTTCTTCTTTTTTGCTCTGGGGGCGTTTGCTAACACAATTCCAGTGTTAACGGATTGGCTGAATCCGTTAACATTTTCTGTTAACGCAGCTTGGTGCCTGTAATCCTTGTGATTCCAATGGTTTCGGTATGATCGATGGATCGTCGCAATCCCTCACACGCTGTGAGCCAATTCGTGAGCCAACTGACCGGAACGACATTCATGTCACGATAATTCCGATACCCCCCGATCACATCTCACTGCCACGTCAAATTGTCGAGATCCACACCGAATCTTGTCGCGTTGGCTTCAATCAGTGCAAGCAGCCACTGGGCCAAACCCGGTTCCAAAGCATCGTAATGCTGTACGAAACGCTCGTCGGCCACGTACATGCGGCCGAGGCACACGTGCATTGACGGGGTGACATCGAACCATACCAAGGAACGACGGTGGACTTCCGCCAGCTCATTGCCCTCATCGCTGCCGGGCTTCACGCCGTGACGCATGGCATCGGCGAGCCGCTGCTCGATGGCTTCGAATTGCTTCATGTCGCGCTCCTGCATATCAGACGTTCTCCTCACCTGGTATTCCGCAACCTGCATCCACTGCCGGCTCCCGCCCCAACGGCTCTGCGCTTCTTCGGCCCATTCTCGGGATTGCTGCGTCGCATCATTCATATCGATTCCTTTCTGTGCAACGTTCATAAGCCGATCGATATCGGCCAATGCCTGATTGATATGTTCCGCCTTGCGTGCAAGTTGGCCCCGACGATCCGCCAACTCGCGTATTACCTCACTCGGCTTGGCATCGAGCAGCTGCTTGATACGCGGCACGGGTATGCCGAGCTCCCTGTACAGCAGCAGCCTGCGCAGTCGTCTGAGATCCGAATCGGAATACAGCCGGTATCCATTCCAGTCGCGTTGCGGAGACACCAGACCCATTTCGTCCCAATGCCGCAGCATGCGAATACTGATGTTCGTCAGCCGCGACACATCCCCTACGTTGAGATGGGAAATACGCTCCGCCGGAGTGTCCATGTCGTGTGATTGCCGGTCATTCATGGTTACAGGCTAAAGTATGACATCATGTGAGGGTCAAATCAGCATGGTGACGCGAACACAGACATCGATTTCAGTTCACGGTATCCACGGCTGGAGTAAAAATCCGATTATACTGAATCGCACATCACACTAACGGCTAAAACCAACCGTCTCCGACAATCCATAGGGAGAACACATGGATGACATGAACCCACGCTGCGGCTGGTGCAATCTCAGCAATCCCGTCTATGTTGCCTATCACGATGCCGAATGGGCGGTTCCGTCGCATGATGACCACCACCTCTTTGAGATGCTGGTGCTCGAGACCTTCCAAGCCGGACTGTCATGGGAGACGATACTGAACAAACGCGAGCGTTTCCGTCAGGCGTTCGATGGGTTCGGCATCGAACGGATCCGACGCTATGACGAGAACAAGATCGCCGAACTCATGAACGATCCGGGCATCATCCGCAACCGTCGCAAAATCGTCGCGACGGTCGGTAATGCCAACGCATTC
>JAIHTM010000432.1 GCA_022713905.1 Collinsella sp. | reverse complement strand
ATCTACTATCCTATGTTTAAAACAGATTAGTTTGTGATTGTCATCTCTGTCTCTTTGTCAAATACGTGAATCTTTTCAGCATCAAATGCGAATTTCACTGTATCTCCGTTTCTTGCTGTTGTTCTTGGATCAACACGAGCTGTCATAGTAGCTCCTTCGTAATCAAAGTGTAAGTAAACTTCTGCACCAAGCATTTCATATACACGAATTGTAGCTTCGATCACTGTGTTCGGAGAAGATGCGATGAACATCGGCTCATCGTGCACGTCTTCCGGACGAATACCAAGTACAACCGTCTTTCCAGCATATCCACCATCGATAAGCTTCTTTGCTTTTGCAGGCGGAAGTTCGATCTTAGCCGGACCTACATTTAATAAAACTTTGTCTCCATTTACTTCACATTTTGCATCCAGGAAGTTCATCTGAGGAGATCCAATGAATCCAGCAACAAACAGGTTGCATGGCTCATCGTACAGTTTTCTTGGAGTATCTACCTGCTGAACAACACCAGCATTCATAACTACGATTCTTGTACCGAGTGTCATAGCCTCTGTCTGGTCATGTGTTACGTAGATGATTGTTGTACCAAGTCTCTGATGTAATTTGGAGATCTCAATACGCATCTGTCCTCTTAATTTCGCATCCAAGTTGGAAAGAGGCTCGTCCATAAGGAATACCTTCGGATTACGAACGATCGCACGTCCCATAGCAACACGCTGTCTCTGTCCACCAGAAAGAGCTTTCGGCTTACGGTCAAGCAGTTTCTCAAGATCAAGGATCTTTGCTGCTTCACGAACCATCTTGTCAATCTCCGGTTTCGGAACTTTTCTTAATTTCAGTCCGAATGCCATGTTGTCATAAACTGTCATATGTGGATACAGAGCGTAGTTCTGGAATACCATCGCAATATCTCTGTCTTTCGGCTCAACATCGTTTACTACTTTGTCGCCAATTTTCAGTTCTCCGGATGTGATCTCTTCCAGTCCGGCAACCATACGAAGGGTTGTAGATTTTCCGCATCCTGAAGGTCCTACGAAAATGATAAATTCTTTATCAGCAATTTCAAGGTTGAAATCTTTAACAGCCTCGAAACCGTTTGGATAAACTTTATTAATATGTTTCAATGATAAACTTGCCATCGGTGCTTCCTCCTAAATTTTAACCGTTTTTATTC
>JAIHTM010000089.1 GCA_022713905.1 Collinsella sp. | reverse complement strand
ATGCGTCAGGTGACCGTTACAGGCCCACACCAGGCCGCAGCCGGCCTCGTCCAGGATGGCCTGGACCTCATTGTCGGGCACATCGCCGCGCATGCCGACGGTGACCTCGCGGTACTTGTAGCCGGTCGACATGTCGTTGTGATACTCGATCTTGTGCGGCCAGCGGGCAAGGATCTTCTCGCACACGCCGGTCTGCTCGATCACCTGGTGCGGAGTAAGGCCGCAGACGGGGTCGTAAGGCATGTCGCCGGTCAGATACTCCCAATCGTTGGCTTTGAGGTCGTACATAACCAGGCCGCCCATCTCACCAATGTAGGAGTTGAGGCCGAGCACGCGCGCGTCCTCGTGGATCATGGTACGGTTGCGGCCCGAGGTGGGAACCACCTGAATGCCAGCACGAGCGAGCGCCACGACGGCCTCGACGAGTTTGGTCGAGGGGTTGCCGTCGTTGTCGCGCAGCACGCACGAGCCGGGTGCAAGCATCGTGGCATCCAGGTCGGTAAAGACGTATTTGACCTTGGCCAAGCGCTCGCGCATCTCGCCCGAAAGCTCAGCGACGGTCGGCAGGGTATTGTGGGACATGGTTACTCCGTTTACGTAGAAGGGTTTGGACTTGGACGGCATGTTTTGATTGAGGGAACACGCTTATGGCGACAGCGCACTCAGGGCGCCGCCGCCATCATGGTTCATTAGTCAAACTGGGTAACATCGATTAGGCGATTGGCCAGCGAAAGGTCGCTCTCGATGGGCACGAACTCGTCGCCCACGTGCATGAGCTCCTCGTCACCCTTTGCCAGCAGCAAGACAATGGTGGGAGCATCGGGGTTGACGTACTCCTCGCGCGCCGCCTTGAACGCCGCATGCACAGCGGCTTCGCGGTCGAGGATGATCTTGTTCGGCGTATCGTCGGGAACATGCTCGGCAAGCTCGCGACAGACCTTCATCGGGCCCTCGTGAGCTGGATCCTCGTTCGTAAAGATCATCAGGTCGGAATACGGTGCGGCCTCGCGTGGCAATTGCTCGCGGCGCTCCTGCGCCTTGCCGCCGGCGGCGCCAAACAGCGCAATGACGGGGCTAGCGGGAAACGCGCGCTTGACCGACGAGAAAAGCGAACGGAACGAAAGCTGGTTGTGCGCATAGTCAACGACGCAGATCACGCGGCCGTCCTTCGACTCCACGACCTCCATGCGGCCCGGCACACGCAGTTTGGAGAGGCCCTTCTTGATAGCCTCGATACCGATGCCGATCTCGCGCGCAGCGGCGATAGCGACCAGCGCGTTTTCCACGTTAAAGTCGCCCGCGATACCCAGCAGGACCTTCTCCCCCGCCTCGGGCTCGTCGGCGCTCATGCCGTGCAAGTTGAACTCGATGTTAAAGCCGAGCATGCGGACATCGCTCGCCCACAGGCTTGCCTCGGGATGCTCGACCCCAACGGTCACCAAGCGCTCAGCCGTAGATGCGGCATCCAGCACGCGGTCGACCTCTTCGGTGCCCAGATTCACCACGGCGGTCTTTGCCTGGTCAAAGATCCTAAGCTTGCTCTCAAAATAATCCTCAAACGTGGGGTGTTCGATCGGCGAGATGTGGTCGCGGCCGATGTTGAGGAAGCACGCCACGTCAAACGGCAGATTCTCGACGCGTTGGTACTTGAGCGCCTGGCTCGAAACCTCCATGACCATGGACTGGCGACCGGACGTGCGGCAGTTGGCGATATGGCGCCAGACCTCGGGGGCCTCGGGCGTAGTATTGGTGCTCTCGTAGCACTCGATGCCATCGTCGGTGCTCACCGAGCCGATCATGCCGCAGGACTCGCCCGCCGCTTTGATAATCGACTGGAGCATAAAAGCGGCCGTGGTCTTTCCCTTGGTACCGGTGATACCCACGATCTTGACGTCGTGGTCGGGACGGTCGTAGACCTCCGGCGGCAACAGGGCCATGGCCGTGCGAACACTATCAACAACCAGCATCGCAGCACCGCTCTCCTGCGCCAGCGGCTCCAGAGACTCGACCAGCGACTCCTCGCACACAAATGCGACGGCGCCCGCATCGAGCGCCATGCTCAAAAACGCGGGCTTAAAGGCAGCACCTTTGCAAAAGAATACGTCACCTGCCGAGACCGCGCGCGAATCAAACGAGCAGCCGGTCACGGCACGCTCGTCAACCTGCTCTGATGCGCGCAGCTCGCCGCACACATCGAGAAGCTTGACAAGCGTATCGACCGTGGTCACGGTCGCGGAATCCGAATGGTGCATCTTTCACCTTTCTCAGCCATTTGGCAGGGACGGTTTTTATTGTAACTGAAACGCACCCACGCAAAAACGGCTCCCGGAGGAGCCGTTACGCGCAGGCGTTCGTAAGCCGAGGCTAGGCAGCCTGAACAGCGGGCTGGTCCTCGTCGATAAAGAAGCGCTTGTACCACACCAGGAACACGAGCGGCGTATAGATCTTGCGCTGGAAATCGCCCTTGCCCGCAAAGTGCAGATCGAGCAGGTGCATGAGCTCATCGGTATCGAAGAACTCGCTTGCCCACGGCGCGGTGAAGTACTCCTTGACATAGTCGTACCACTTTTGCTCGCGCAGCCAGTAGACAATCGGCACCGGGAAGCCCACCTTGGGACGGGTGGCCCACTCATCGGGCAGCGACTTGTTGGCAGCGTGGCGGAGTACCTGTTTGTTGCCGTTCTCGTTGATGCGGTAACGGTCGGGAATGTGCTCGGCGAACTCCATGACTTTGCGGTCCAGGAAGGGCACGCGCAGCTCCAGCGAGTGCGCCATGCACATCTTGTCGGCCTTGAGCAGAATGTCGCCCGGGAGCCACATGTTCATGTCCAGGTACTGTTTCTTGACCAGCTCGGGCTGACCCTTCACGCGCGCATAGATGGGAGCGGCAAGCTCGAAGGCGCCGTCGCCGGTGTTGTACTCGGGCTTGAGCACGCCGTCGACCTCGCGCTCCGGCCATACCAGAGCCTGTCCCAGGAACGACTTCTCGGGGATCTCGGCACCCTTGACCAGGAAGTTATGTCCCTTGAAGTACGGCATATGCAGCGCCAGGTTACCGAGCGCGCGACGGATGGGCAGCGGAACCATCTTTTTGTACTTACGCACCGGGACCGTATCCTCGTAGTAGGCGTAGCCGCCAAAGAGTTCGTCGGCGCCTTCGCCCGAAAGCACGACGGTAACGTCCTTGCGGGCCATCTCGGCCAAGAACCACAGCGGCACGGAAGACAGGTTGGACTGCGGCTCGTCCATGTGATACTGGATGTCCTCGAGCGCACCGAAGAACTCGTCGGCGGTGATCATCTTGCGAACGTTCTCGACGCCGAGCTTATCGGAAAGCTCCTTGGCGTAGTTGGTCTCGTTGAAATTCTTGTAGTCAAAGCCCACCGAGAAGGTCTTGTCGGGCATAAGGCAAGCGGCGATGTAGCTGGAGTCGACGCCACCGGAGAGGAACGACGCGACCTTGACGTCGGCGATGCGATGGGCCTCGACACTCTCGTGCACGACCTCGTCCAGCTCATCGACATACTCTTCGAACGGCTTCTCGACGGCAGAGTAATCGCAATCCCAGTAGCGCTCGATGTTCATCTTGCCGGTCGGGATATCGACGGTAAAGTAGTGCGCCGGCGGCAGCTTGTAGACACCCTCGAAGAAGGTCTCCTCGGTTGCCGAATACTGCAGCGTCATGTACGGACGCAGGGCCTTTTTGTTGACCGCCTTGTGGAAGTGCGGGTAGTCCAGGAAGCTCTTGATCTCGGAACCAAAGAGCACGCCCGGAGCGCCGTCGCCCGCATCGGCCATGGGATAGTAGTAGAGCGGCTTGATGCCAAAGATGTCGCGGGCGCCAAAAAGCTTGTTCTTCTTTTTGTCCCAGATGACGAAGGCGTACATACCGCGCAGGCGATCGAGAACGGCCTCGCCCCACTCCTCGTAGCCGTGCAGGAGGCTCTCTGTGTCGGCGCCGCAGTGGAACTTGTAGCCCTTGGCCTCGAGCTCGGAACGGAGTTCTTGGAAGTTGTAGATCTCGCCGTTGAAGACAATGACGACGCTACCGTCCTCGTTGGCCATAGGTTGGGCGCCGGCCTCGGTCAGGTCGAGGATCGACAAGCGGCGGAAGCCGAGGGCAACGCGGCCGTCGATAAACTGACCGCCCATGTCGGGACCGCGATGGACGATGCGGTCCATCATCTTGGTGAGCACCTCGGATTGGTTATCCGTCCCACCGACAAAACCGACAAAACCGCACATATACTATCCCCTCTGCTGTTGCTGGGCATCAAATCGAATCAGTAGCTTTTGAGTATACCCGAGGGCGTAAAGAGGGGCGGAATGTTCAGGCAATCTCAACTGAATCAGCTCCGCTGTGACACGCGCCAGTTACCTTTAATGGATATGAGGTGAATGAGGTGATTGTTTTGCTATACTCTCTCCGCACGGGCGATTGGCGCAACGGTTAGCGCAGGTGCTTTACACGCACAAGGCTGGGGGTTCGAATCCCTCATCGCCCACCACTGATTTGATAGGCTCCCAGAAATGGGGGCCTTTCTTTTTTGTGCTCAGTGCAGAGGGATTCGAACCCGACAGGGTGCGGAGCTGAGGAAACGCGCAAGCGTTTTCCAGCGCAGCACGCGAGGGCCGAAGGCCCGAAGCGAAAGCGGGCGGCGAAGCCGCACGCGACATCCCTCATCGCCCACCACTGATTTGATAGGCCTCCAGCAATGGGGGCCTTTCGTTTTAGTGACCAGTGCAGAGGGATTCGAACCCGACAGGGTGCGCCCCGTTTCAAGGGCAGTGGTCAAAAAATGTCAAATATGAGTACTGCTACCTTTTTGGTAACAGCATTTTCGAGGTTTCAGAGGGCATATTTGACATCAAAGCAGCGGATAACGGTCCGGATGGGCATTTTTCTGGCAACGAAACTGGACATATGTGGCCCAACTCGTCAAATTGCGTCTAATTTATATGCTACACAATTGGTGCCCGTACTCATATTTGGCATTTTTTGACCAGAGGGGCTTTTGGCCCTCGCAAATCGGCAACAAAGCGGGCTCCGGATCGCCCAATCGTGCCGTATATGGCACGTCAGCGATCTGGAACCTGTTCCAAATGGCTATATTTGCTCGCGCTAGGCCAAAACGTCCGACAGAATCTCGATCAGGCTGTCCACGTCGGCTTCCTCGCAGATAAGCGGCGGCAGGAAACGCAACGTATGAGCTCCGGTCGCGTTAATCACGGCGCCAGCGGCCAGCGCGCGGGCAACAATATCATGTGCATCGCCCGCAGCGTCATCCAAATCGCAGCCGAGCATTAAGCCGCGACCGCGTACCTCGACCACATGCGGCAGCTTGGTGAGTTTTGCCTCCATATAAGCACCCACCTTGGCAGCATGCTCGGCATAATCGCCGCGCACAAGCGCGGAGAGCGTCGCGGCGCACGCCGCGACGGCCAAGCAGCTACCGCCAAAGGTCGAGCCGTGGTCACCCGGCTTAAACACGTCGGCAATCTCTTTCTTTGCCACCACGGCACCCATGGGCACGCCATCGGCAATGCCCTTGGCAAGGCTCATAATGTCGGGCTCCACGCCATAGGTCTGGAATGCAAACGGCTTGCCGGAGCGGAAGATGCCACACTGGACCTCGTCGGCGATAAGAACGGCGCCCACCTCGTGTGCCAAGTCGCGCGCCGCCGCCATAAACTCCTCGGTCATGGGGTGCACACCGCCCTCACCCTGAATCGGCTCGAGCATGACGGCGCAGACCTCGCTTCCCAGCTGCTTAAAGATTGCGCGCAGTTCGTCGACATCGTTGGGCGTGCAGGCCACAAAACCGCCCGGCAGCGGACGGAAGCTGTCCTGTAGCCAATCCTGCATGGTGGCGGCAATGGTCTCGAGCGTACGGCCGTGGAAGCCGCCGCGCATGCATACGATGGTGTTGCCGCCGTTACCAGCACGCTTGGCGTACAGACGCGCGAGCTTCATCGAGCCCTCGTTGGCTTCGGCACCAGAATTGGCAAAGAACGTCTCCCACACCTGCTCGTCCGCAGCCGGGGCACCGAGCGCAGCGGCCGTGGTCTCATCGCCGGCGGCAATGGCATCGGCCAGCACGCACGCACCATCTACGTCGTCGTTGGCAAGCTTGGACAGCAGCGCCGCGACCTGTCCACGCTGCTCGATGTAGAAGTAATTGGAGACATGCATGAGCTTTTTGGTCTGCGCCTCGAGCGCCGAGAGCACTGCGGCGTTGCCGTGGCCAAGGCTGCACACACCGATACCGGCAAGAAAATCAAGATACTCACGGCCGTCATCACCGGTGAGCTTCATACCGTGACCTTCGACAAACTCTACCGGAGAACGACCAAAAGTATGCATAACGTAATGGGATTCGAGCGATTGTTGAGTTGCAAGTGACATGGGATGCCTTTCGTTGGGCGCCATACGGCGCAGGGCTATGGGTGCAGGGACGCGACGACCGCGGGTCAGCTAGACCGTCTGGAGCTTCTCGACCTCGTCGAGGTTCTCGGTCAGGCGTGCCGCAAAGGTCGAAAGCGGGTGCGGGTGCGTATCGAACTCGTAAGCCGTCTCGGTGGAGTGGATCACGGTACCGACGCCAGCATCGGTCAGCAGCTCCAGCAGCAGCGAGTGCGGCGTCGTGCCGTTGATGATGTGGGCTCGGAACACACCGGCGGCAAGCGCATCGACAGCGGCGCGTAGCTTGGGAATCATGCCTTTGTCGACCTCGCCCCCATAGAGCATCTCATTAACCTCGTCGAGCGTCAGGTTGGAGATGAGCGAATCCTTGTCGCTAAAGTCCTTATACAGGCCATCGACGTCGGTAAGGAAGATCACCTTATGCGCGTGGAGCGCCGCCGCGACGGCACCGGCGGCGGTATCGGCGTTGATGTTGAAGAAGCCACCGTCCTCCCCCGCCGCGACCGTGGCGATAACGGGAATGTACTCGCTGTCGAGCAAACGCTCGATATAGTCGGTGTTGACGTGCGTGACCTTGCCTACGCGGCCGAGCTCTGGGTCGAGTGGCTCGGCGATAAGGGTGCCGGCGTCGCTGCCGGACACGCCCACGGCCAGGTTGCCGTGGTGGTTGAGCGCCGCGACCAGCTCCTGATTGACCTTGCCACCCAGTACCTCGCGCACGATGTCCATGGTGGCAGGCGTAGTCACGCGCTGGCCGTTCTTAAACTCGACGGGGATGTCGTAGTGGCTGAGCGCCTCGTTGATGGCCTTGCCGCCACCGTGGACGATAACAGGACGCATGCCGATAATCTTGAGCAAGACGATGTCGCTCATCACGTCACGACGCAGTTGCTCGTCGACCATGGCGGCACCGCCGTACTTGATAACGACCGTCTTACCGGTCAGGTTCTTAATCCATGGCAGCGCCTCGAACAGCAGCTGCGCGGTAACTTCGTTGGATTCGTTCGAGCGGCAATCGCGTGCGAACTTCATAGTCTGCCTCGTCTTTCGTGTAGCTATCGCGCCGCACCTCGTTGCCCGCGATTGCAGCGGGACGCGCGGCACATCGGGACTCTAGGAACGGTAATCACCGTTAATGGAGATGTACTCGTGCGTGAGGTCGCAAGTCCACACGGTGGTCGCCGCGTCCCCTGCGCCCAGGTCTGCTGAGATCACGATCTCGGGCGCCTCAAAGCGACGCAGCGCCTCGTCCTCGTCAAAGGGAACGGTCAGGCCGTCGCGGCAGACGGGCATACCCATCATATCGATGGACACATCTTCTTGGTTAAATTGCACGCCGCACTTGCCGAGCGCCATGGCAACGCGGCCCCAGTTGCAGTCGTGGCCGGCGATGCAGGTCTTGACGAGCGGCGAGTTGGCGACAGCACGGGCGGCGATATCGGCCTCCTCGTCGTTCGCGGCACCGGTGACGTTAACCGTCACGAGCTTGGATGCGCCCTCGCCATCTGCGGCGATGTTGCGCGCCAGGCTCTCGCACGCCTCATGCACGGCAAAGGCCAGCTCATCGAAGGCGTCGGAGCCCTCGACAATGGGTTCGGCATCCGCGGCAGCAGCGCCGGAGGCAAGCATGATGCAGGTGTCGTTAGTCGAGGTGTCGGAGTCGACCGTTACCTTATTAAAGGTCTGCTTGACGGTAGAGAGCAACAAGGCATGGAGCGCCGCCGGCTCGACAGGGGCATCGGTAGTGATGACCGCGATCATGGTGGCCATGTTGGGCATGATCATGCCCGAGCCCTTGCACATACCACCCACCGTATAGGCATTGCCTGCGTGCCCCGCGGCCTCGCTGCGGTAACACACGGCATACTCCTTGGAGTGCGTGTCGGTCGTCATAATAGCGCGGGCGGCATCGGCGCCACCGTGGTCGGAGAGCGCCTCGTAGGCGGCGGGAACGGCAGTCTCAAACGTGTCGATCGGCAGAATCTGACCAATTACGCCCGTGGAGGCGACCAGAATCTGCTGGGGCTCGCAGCCGATGACCTGCGAGGCGATGTTGCAGGTCTCGCGCGCGCAGGCAAGACCGGTCTCACCCGTGGCGGCGTTGGCATTGCCAGAGTTGACCGAAACGCCGGCAATGATGCCGTAGCCCTTGTCGGCGCCGCCCAGGTTGGCACGGCTCACCTGCACGGGCGCCGCACAAAAGCGGTTAGTCGTAAACACGCCGGCCCCGGGACAGGGTTTATCGGGCACGACGAGCGCGTAATCCAGGCGCTCGGGATTCTTGCGGAATCCGGCATGGATGCCCGCCGCCTTAAAGCCGGCCGCCGCCGTTACGCCGCCCTCTACGGCACGAATCTTGATATCAATCAGGTCGGTATTCATCGTCCCCACGACTCCTTATATCAAATAAAAAATGGGCATCGGTTGGTGCGCCACACCAGTCACAATCATGAGACCAGCTTAAAAGTGGCGCCCCACTCGATGCCCGACTACCAAATCGTTAACAATCGAATGTGCTACACCGGGCACGCCACTGTGGGCAAGCCTCGTCGCTCGTCAAAACCAAAGACGATGTTGGCGCACTGGACCGCCTGGCCTGCTGCACCCTTGCACAGATTGTCGATGGCGCCCGTAGCCACCAGAACGCCCGCGCGCTTGTTGAGCGCGAGGCCGATCTGGGCGGCGTTGGTGCCGACGACCGAAGCCGTCTTGGGCTGCTGGCCGGCATCGAGTACGCGCACGAAGGTTCGACCGGCGTAGAACTGCTTGTAATGGTCGACAACGTCCTCAAGGGTCAGCGTGTCGATAGCCTGCGGCGTAAGCGGCATCGTCACCGTGGAGAGCAGACCGTGCTTGAGCGGTGCCAGGTGCGGGGTAAAGACGACGCGATCGGTTAGGCCCAAGATCTGCTCGATTTCGGGCGTGTGACGATGCTTGCCCACGCCATAGGCC
>JAIHTM010000088.1 GCA_022713905.1 Collinsella sp. | reverse complement strand
GACGATAGCCCGTGCGCGTTTGCCGACGCGCGCGGGCACCTTCTCTTTGCAGGCTTGCGCGGCTTCTCTGACCGTCGTAAAGAACCGACGCTGATAGGCACTCGATGCGTTGCGGCGGTTTCGAGTGTCCAAAACCACCACGCAAACCAGTGGTTTCTTGCTTGGTTTCATACATTGGAAACCCCTCCTTTCTTAATGCTTGCGAATGGTGAAAGTGGTGTGCTTGAGCGCGTATTCCATGCCGAGCCCAACGCCGACGGCAACAGCCGAAGCGAAGAAGCCCCACAGGCCGACTACCTGGAACAGCTCGTCAACCCATTCCATTACGCGACCTCCTTACTTGAATTCGGGGAAAGTGCACAGATCGTTTGGCGTGCAGTCCAAAGCGGTTGAAAGCTTTACGATGCTTTCCAGCGTCGGCGAGCAATCGCAACGCTCGTACTTGCCGATTGCATCAACGCCGACACCGGATGCTTCCGCAAGCTGCTGTTGCGACCAATGCTTCTTGACGCGACGAACTCTCAGATTGTCCGCAAACGCATGTTTCAACTCGGGCATATGTTCACCTCCTTTCAATGAGTGTTCATTAGGTTTGTATTGGCTTTAGTCAATACAAACCGTATTCTTTTACGTGTAGTAAAAGAACCAAAATCAACGTGAATCACGTTGACGGCTACAGACAATAAACGTGTTTAACGTACTTTGCAAGCGTGAATTACGTATTTTCTTGATTAACGTACGTGAATCACGTAGAATCGGCGTTGCAGCAACGAAAGGAGGGTACATGGAATATCAATTGAAATTGAAAGAGCTTCGCAAGGCCGCTGGCTTTGCGACACAAAAGGCGTTTGCCGATTTCCTCGGTATAAAAGAACGCAAATATGCGTCATGGGAACGTGGCGAGGTTGGTATTCCGCTCGAAGACGCTTTCATGCTATGCGCAGCATTGAAATGTACGCCGAATGATTTATGCGGCTTTCCAAGCACGGGAACAAGCGAAGATGACTTGACCAGCGACGAGCGCGAGATTGTAGACAACTACCGCGAAAGCTCGCCGCAGTGGCAGCAGAACATAGCGATGACCGCAAAGGCTGCGGCAAGCGAATCGAGGAAGGATTAAGGATGGGGATTTTTAAGAACCAGCGCGAAGAACTTGCACGGCAAGAAATTGAGAAGGCGATTGAATCTGTTCCAAATCCAGATGGTCGCGTACACGTAATGCTGATTCGCTCGTTTGGGCAAACGTTCAGCGGTCAGGTTTTTGGAGCTGACCAGAAATACAACGAGCAGATAAATGAGGTTCTTAATGCATTGCAAGAGAAAGGTCTTGAGATAATACGTGTCGATACCAACTCAGTACCCGATCAGGGCATCAGTGGCGCAGACCGTTATGACACGCTGATTACCTACAGATAGCAAAATGCCCTGCATCCATCCGCCAAGACCGGATGCAGGGCGCGCCATTCCACAGACAACTGAAAAGGCAAGGTGATAATACCATGGCAAAAGGTAGCCGTGCGGCAATTTACGCACGTTTCAGCTCGCACAACCAGCGAGACGAGAGCATCGAAATTCAGGTCGATAAGTCACGCGAGTTCTGCGAAGAAAGCGGCCTTGCCGTCGTACGCATATACAGCGATTACGCTAAAACGGGCAAAAACACGAACCGCGCCGAATTTCAGGCGATGCTCAAAGATGCCCAAAAGGGACTCTTCGATTACGTCGTGATATACAAGGTCACGCGCATCATGCGCAACCGCGATGAGATGGCCCTAGCGCGCATCATGCTGCGCAAGGCAGGCGTTGAAATCCTCTATGCCGGTGAAACGCTCGGCGAGGGCTCAACGAAGGTGCTGCACCTCGGCATGCTCGAAGTTCTTGCCGAGTATGAGAGCGCTGTCGACAGCGAGCGCATACGTGACGGCATCCAGAAGAACGCGCAGCGCGGCATGGCGAGTGGTCAACGCCTGTACGGTTGGGACGTGGTAGATGATCGGTTCGTGGTAAACGAGCGCGAAGCCGCCGTGATGCACAAGATGAAAAACATGCTGTTTAGCGGTTCGACCATTGCCGACATCCAGAGGGCTATAAGAACCGAGCGAACAAGGCGCGGCAAGGCGTTCTCGCAAAGCACGATCAAAAGGCTGCTCTCGCGCGAGCAGAATTGCGGCGTGTACAAATACGCTGGTGTGCGCATGCCGAACGGTATGCCTGCGCTATGGTCGCACCAGGAACAGGATGAAATAGCGAGCATCCTCAGCGGACGCGGCCACAAGCACCGAGTTGTTGACGGAGAGCAGCCCTATGCGCTTAGCGGCAAAATGTATTGCCAAGAGTGCGGCAGGTGGTTCGTCGGAACCTCTGGAACTGGAAAGAGTGGCAAAACGTATTACTACTACCGCTGTCCGAAGTGCCGCCGAACGTTCCGTCGCGACCTCATAGAGGATGCAGTTTCCGACACCATACTCGAATCGATACATGACCCAAAGGTGCGCGAGCGCATCATCGCAACGCTTGAGATGATGATCGCTGAAACCGCCGAGGATGGCGCGCCAAAGGAAAGCGAGCGCATCACGGCAGAGATTAAGCGCATAGACGCGGCGTTTGAGCGCATTTGGCACGCCATAGAAGACGGAATAGCGCCCCCAGGCGGCAAGGGCAGGATTGAGGAACTGAAAGCCCGTCAAGCGGCTCTTAAAGAGGAATTGGAGAAAGCGCTTGAAGCAGAGAGCGCCGAAGACTTGAGCCTTGATGACTATCTTGCGTGGCTCGACACGTTAGGCGCGGAATCTGACCCGTTTGAAATCATCGACACGTTCATCAGGTTTATACAAATAGACGGCAATGAAGTGCAGCTGTTCTTTAGCTTCGACAATTGGGACGATGACTTTATGCCGACAAAAAAAGACGAACCCCTGATGAACAAGGGTTCGTCTAACTCTCATGTGGTGGAGACGAGGGGGATCGAACCCCTGACCTCTTGACTGCCAGTCAAGCGCTCTCCCAGCTGAGCTACGCCCCCGTGACAGAGATTTACTATAGGGGAATGTCTGTGGGGATGCAAGAGGTTTTTGTTGAAACTTTTTCTTACGGGTTTTCCGGGGACGGGTTTTCCTGGGACGGGGCAGAAATAATCACTCTTCGAGCGCTTATTTCTATCCACCGTCCCGATAAAACCCTGATGCGATAGACCTTACTTGTAGAGGTAAACGATAGCGGTGCCGGTGTGGACTTGGATCGTGGCTGTTGACCTGACGACGTTGCTGATGCCCGTGTCGGCCAACAGGTCCAGCGGGCTGTGATCTAGTTCCCACTCTAGGCCGTGTTCGCTTACCTCGGTGTTGGGGGCAATGGCGATGATGGAGAACGTCTTGCCTTCGGCGCCCTCGATGGCCCACGATTCGCCGGCGCGAAGGATGTGGGCGACCACCTTGTCCTCAGCAATCCAGACTGGGGCGTCCTCGTAGCCTGCGAGCAGCCCCAGTACGGAAAGCGCCATGTCCGGACGGCCGCCCGTAGCGCAAGTCGCAACTACTTCGGCACCCGGCCAGCGACGACGGACGGAATCGAGCGCCAGCGCCAGATCGGTATAGTCCTTGTACGGGTCGTGTCGCTCAACTTCAAAGTCGGTGGCGGCATCGACCAACGCACGACCAGCGTCGCTCACCGTGTCGGCATCCCCCACATACACGTCACAGCTCAGGCCGGCGCCCAGCAGCGCGTCGAGCCCGCGGTCCACGGCGACAACGTGGTCGCACTCCCCTGCTAGCCTATGCAACAGATCCGCGCTCGCCACCACGGGCGAGCCGCATACTACTAATATTTTGCAAGCCACAATCGTCGCCTAGCCCTCAAAAGAAAGTACGTGGGCAAGGTCCAGCTCCTCATAGCTGTCGATAAAGATATCGCAGTTGGCGCGCACCTCGTCGCGCTCCATACGGCCATGCGGGTCATAGATGCCCACACGCTTGAAGCCGGCGGCGCCGGAGCTCTTAAGGCCAAAGACCGCGTCTTCAAACACCCAAACGCGCTCAAACTTGCACCCATGGCGCTCTTCCAAGCGACGCAGCGCAAGTTCATACACATCCGGGAACTGTTTGGAGCGCCCCGCCTCGCCCGTGGTGGTCACAAACTCCATGTAAGCATCGAGCCCAGCGCCCGCAAGCGCAGACTTAACCAGCTCGGCCGGCGTGGACGTGGCAACGCACATGGCAATACCGGCCTCCTGCGCCTGCTTCAAAAATGCCAGGAGACCCTCGCGCGGCGGCACCTTGGAGTACCCATCAATCAAAATCTCGCCCAGCTCGCGATACAGCTTCTCGCCATTCGCGCCAATGCCCCACGTGTCGTGGTATGCCTGACATTCGTCCTCGAGCGAAAGATGCTCAAACTGGGCAAAATCGTCGACCGTCACGTCGACACCGTGGCGGTGCAATAACTCTGGCTGGGCATAGGCCCAAACGGGGGTGCTATTAACCAGCGTGCCGTCGCAATCGAAAATAAAAGCGACATTGGGGGCGGCGGTCTGGGACATAAACGAACCTTTCAATGTCAAATGGTAAACAATCTGCTAAAAACGTTTTACCAAACGTCAAACTAACAATCTTGAAACCCTATTTGGTAAAACTGTCAAGAGTTTTACCATCGCAAATCTGCCAGTGGTATAAACATGGCGCTCACCGATTAAAAGCCACCGCAAATCCACTTTCGTTCATAAAACTAACGAACAGGTGTTATCGTATTTCGTGCCGAAAGTTCCACCGAGCACGCGAGGTGGAACGAATCTATCGAACTTACGCGTCCCCTCGATTCGTGCAGCCTTGGACCTTTCGCATCTAGTCACCAAGGCAACACGCTGCCGCGTCATGATGGGATCAAACGTGAGCGATACAAAGCTAAAGCCAACGGCTAAAAAGCCCGCAACCCGCAAACCGGCTCCGCACGCACCGGAGCTCTCCAAGGACGATGTCTACCTGTTTGGCATTGGAATGTGGGAGCGCAGCTGGGAAAAGATGGGCGCGCATCCCGACACGCAGCAGCGCACGCGCGGCTGGCGCTTTTGCGTTTGGGCGCCCGACGTAAAGAGCGTCCATGTCATTGGCGAATTTAACGACTGGGATGAACAAGCCAACCCGCTGGTGCCCGTGCATACGAGCGCTATCTGGGAAGGCTTTATTCCTGGCGCCGAGCAGGGCCAGCTCTATAAGTACCTCATCGAAACCAACGAGGGCGAAAAGCTCTACAAGGCCGATCCGTACGCCTTTAAGGCCGAGTGCCCTCCGGGTACGGCAAGCGTACTGTGGACCCTCGATGGCTACAAGTGGAACGATGCTGCGTGGCTCAAGCGCCGCGCCGGTCATAACCACATGTCGCAGCCCCTTAACATCTACGAGGTGCATATTGGCTCGTGGAAGCGTCATGGCGACGCGCCGCAGGGCGAACCGGACGAGTACGGCAACTATCCCGGCCCCATGGATCCCTTCCCCGCGCAGCGCGGCGAGTTCTACACCTACGACGACCTGTCGGTGGAGCTCGTGGATTACGTGCGCGATATGGGCTATACGCATATCGAGGTCATGCCGCTCATGGAGCATCCCTTCGATGGCTCCTGGGGCTACCAGACGACCGGCTATTACGCCGCCACGTCGCGCTACGGCAACCCGCAGCAGCTCATGCACTTTATCGATGCGTGCCACGAGGCGGGCATCGGTGTGATCATGGACTGGGTGCCCGGCGGTTTTTGCGCCGACTCCCACGGCCTTGCCACCTTTAACGGCCACATGCTGTTTGAGCACGAGATTCACCCCAACTGGGGCACGCATAAGTTCGACTTCGCCCGTGGCGAGGTCCGCTCCTTCCTGGTCTCCAACGTGCTGTACTGGCTCGAGAACTTCCACGTGGACGGCATTCGCATGGACGGCGTGTCCAGCATGCTGTACCTCAACTTTGGCATCGACGATCCCGGCCAAAAGAAGTTCAATAAGTACGGTACCGAGGAAGACCTGGACGCCAGCGCGTTTATCCGCCAGGTCAACTGCGCCGTGGAGGCCCATTTCCCTGACGTTATGATGATGGCCGAGGAGTCCACTGCGTGGCCGCTCGTGACCTATCCGCCGCAGGACGGCGGCCTGGGCTTCCACTACAAGTGGGACATGGGCTGGATGAACGACACCCTGCACTACATGCAGACCGATTTTCCGTGGCGTCCCGGCAACCACGGGCTGCTCACGTTCTCCATCATGTACGCCTTTACCGAGAACTTCATCTGCCCGCTGAGCCACGACGAGGTCGTGCACGGCAAGTGTTCGCTGATCGGACGCATGCCGGGCGACTGGTGGCGCCAGTTTGCCGGCCTGCGCACGCTGGCTTTCTACCAAATGACGCACCCCGGTGCGAAGCTCAACTTTATGGGCAACGAGATCGGCCAGTTTATTGAGTGGCGCTACTACGAGTCCATCCAGTGGTTCCTGACCGAGGAGTACGAGACCCACCGTCATCATCAGGCGTTTATCAAGGCGCTCAACCACCTGTACACCGCCGAGCCCGCCCTGTACGAGCGCGGCTACACCGACGACGGCTTTACCTGGATCGACGCGGATAACTCCAAGCAGTCCATCGTGAGCTTTGTGCGTCAGGGCGAAGATATTGATGACGACCTGGTAATCCTGATCAACTTTGACCCGGCGAGCTACGAGAGCTTCCGCGTGGGCGTGCCGCGTGAGGGTGACTGGGAGGTCATCTTCGATTCCGACCGTCCCGAGTTTGGCGGCAGCGGATACGCCGGTGAGGAGCCCTACACCTGCTCAAGCGAGCCCTATCCCTGGAACGGGCAGATGGACTCCATCGAGATTAAGGTACCCGGCCTGGCAGGCGTGGTGCTTAAGCGCCGCGGTCCCAGCAGCTATAAGCCGCCCGTGGTCGAGGGGCCCAAGAAGGCGACGCGCAAGCGCACGTCCTCGGTGAAGCCCAAGCCCGCGGCAGCCAAGAAGGCTCCGGCCAAGGCGAAGACTGCCAAGTCTGCCGCCAAGGCTTCGGCCAAGTCCACCACGACCAAAAAGGCAACCACCAAAAAGGCTGCTCCCAAGGCCAAGACAGCTGCTGTTAAGGCTCCTGCCAAGAAAGCGTAACAAAAGCGTTACCACTGTAATTACCCGCCCCGCCGGGGCGTAGGATACAAGTCATAACCGTTCCGGGAGAAACATCCCCGGGGGAAAGGAACGTATGAATAAGATCTTCGACAACAAGCAGGAGTTTATCGAGCTCTATCGCGATGCCGTCATGAGCATCAGCGGCAAGAGCGTCGAGGCCGCCAGCGACCTCGACCGCTTTAATGCCCTGGCCAAGCTCGTGGCCGAGAAGGCCCGCACCGTTGCCACCAAGAGCGACGCCCGCGCGGCCGCCGAGGGCAAGAAGCGCGTGTACTACTTCTCGATCGAGTTTTTGATCGGCCGCCTGCTCGACAACTACCTGCTCAACTTTGGCGTGCGCGACATGGTCGCCGAGGCACTCGACGACATGGGCTTCGACCTGTCCGTCATCGAAAACCAGGAACCCGATCCGGCACTGGGCAACGGTGGCCTGGGCCGTCTGGCCGCGTGCTTCCTGGATTCCATGGCAGCCGAGGGCATTGCCGGCTACGGCAACGGCATGCGCTACCGTTACGGCCTGTTTAAGCAGGAGATCGTCAACGGCAGCCAGGTCGAGGCCACCGACGAGTGGCTCACCCACGGCTATCCCTGGGAGGTCCGTCGTCAGGACAAGGCCGTGACCATCAAGTTTGGTGGCCACGTTGAGGGCTTTGAGGAGAATGGCCGCACGTTCTACCGCACGGTGGACACGCAGGACATTCTGGCCGTCCCTTATGACATCCCCGTCGTGGGCTATGCCGGCGAGACCGTCAACAAGCTGCGCGTCTGGGCCGCCGAGCCGGTCGAGGAGCACTTCGATCTGGAGGCCTTCAACCGCGGCGACTACGCCCTGGCCGATGCCGAGCGCGCCGAGGCCGAGGCCATCAGCGCCATCCTCTACCCCAACGACGCCGGCGAGCACGGTCGTCTGCTGCGCCTGAAGCAGGAGTACCTGTTTGTTTCGGCCGGCATCTACAGCCTGCTCGACACCTTTGAGAAGGAGCACGGCGCGAACTGGGAGCTGCTGCCGCAGTTTGTGGCCATCCATACCAACGACACGCACCCCGCCATGTGCGGCCCCGAGCTCATGCGCATCCTCATCGACGAGAAGAAGCTCGAGTGGGACGACGCCTGGAACATCGTGACGCAGGTCGTAAGCTACACCAACCACACCATCCTGCCCGAGGCTCTGGAGAAGTGGCCCATCGGCACGTTCTCCAAGCTCCTCCCCCGCGTGTACCAGATCATCGACGAGATCAGCCGTCGTTGGCACGAGTCGTTCGACACCACGCAGGAGGGCTGGCAGGAGCGTCTGCGCCAGACCGCCATCCTGTGGGACGGCGAGATTCGCATGGCCAACCTGTCTGTGATTTGCAGCCATAGCGTCAACGGCGTAGCCAAGATCCACTCCGACATCATCAAGAACATCGTGCTCAAGGACTTCTATGCCCTGACGCCCGAGAAGTTCAACAACAAGACCAACGGCATCTCGCACCGTCGCTTCTTTGCCGAGGCCAACCCCACCTATGCCAAGCTCGTGACCGAGGCCATTGGCGATGGCTGGCTGAAGGACGCCTTTGAGCTGGAAAAGCTCAAAGAGTTCCAAAACGACACCGAGTTCCTCAAGGCCGTGGGTGCCTCCAAGCGCGCCAACAAGGAGCGCCTGGCCGCCTACGTCAAGGCCGAGACCGGTCTGGCCATCGACCCCAACACCGTCTTCGATGTCCAGGTCAAGCGCTTCCATGCCTACAAGCGCCAGCTCATGAACATCATGAAGGTGATGGACATCTATAACCGTCGCATCGCCGATCCCAACTTCCACGTGACGCCGACGACCTTCATCTTTAGCGGCAAGGCCGCCTCGAGCTACACCTTTGCCAAGGAGACCATCCGCCTCATTAACTCCGTTGCTGACGTCATCAACAACGACCCCCGCGTGAACGAGGTCATGAAGGTCTGCTTTATCCCCAACTTCCGTGTGAGCAACGCCCAGCTCATCTACCCCGCCGCCGAGATTTCGGAGCAGATCTCCACGGCCGGCAAGGAGGCCTCGGGCACGTCCAACATGAAGCTCATGATGAACGGCGCCATTACGCTGGGCACCCTCGACGGCGCCAACATCGAGATCGCCGACCTGGCCGGCCGTGAGAACGAGGCCATCTTTGGCCTGACCGCTCCCGAGGTCGAGCAGCTCTGGGCATCCAACAGCTACTTTGCGTGGGATACCCTCAACGGCGACCGCGAGCGTCTGGGCCGCGTGATGGACGAGCTCAAGGACAACACCTTTGCGGGTCTTTCGGGCAACTTCGAGAGCATCTACAA